>CAZYSS010000005.1:0-30653 GCA_964649845.1 uncultured Oscillospiraceae bacterium | reverse complement strand
GTGGCAGACCCATAACTGTGAAGAGTACCAGAGCTGCTACCAGGAAGTAGAACATGAAGCCCTGTGCTTTAGCCATCCATTCTGTACCGAACCAGTTAAGGCCGAAGAACAGAAGCATAAAGATAACAGCCCACATTGTCTGGTTATTTTTCAGTGCAGGAATCAGCATACCAAGGTAGGAAACGAGACCGATACCGAACATACCGAGACCTACAGAAGACAGCAGAGCTGTGTACTGCATGAAGCCAGCGAAGATTGGGTGTACGAATACTGCGTACTGTGAATATGTACCGCCGTGGAAACGTGCTACGGAAGCAACGAATACTGTTGGGATTGTTGTGAACAGTGTAAATACAGCAGCGATCATAAATGCGATGTTAACGGAACGACCTGTCATACCCAGAGCTGAGATAGACATAACCATAACGCCTGCACCGATAATCTGACCAACAGCGATTGACATCAGGTCCATAAAACCAAGAGTACCCTGTGACTGATTATTAGCCATAAGAATTTTTCTCCTTTTAAAAGTATTTTATAACGATAGACTTCCCGGGTGTCTTTCACCCCGGTACTGTGCAATTAAATTGTACACATTCCGTTCATAATTTCTCAACAATTTTAACAAACTTTATATTTTTTTGTTAAAATTGTCCTAAAATGTACTGTAATTTCATTGCAAAAACACAACATTTTCACGAAGAAAAAATATTGATTTTGGTCTTGTTTGGTACTTTTTAACAAAAATTTAGTCCCTTTTTGTACGTTACCTGTTAAAATAATAACGATAGTCCTTGTCAGGACTATTTCTTGTGTCATTTTCGCATTGTAAAAATGGTATTTTTCAGAAAAACATATGTATTTCACAGGTAAGCAGAAGTTTTTTCCAACAGGACGATGTGAGCATTAAATCCTATATGAATGAATTATGTATAAAGAAGAAATATAAACTGCAGGGAATGGCCCTGACTGTTTCGTAAAGCGGGCGCCCCTATACTATTGCAAACAAAAACGCCGGACCTGTTACGGTCCGGCATTATTACATAATTATATTACAGCATAGGGCTCCACACGCGCAGGCACAGCTGTGCGATACGTTTTAAAAACGGAGTGTGGTTCACATCTTTCATGGTAACCTGTCTTGAATGTCTGAAAGTGTCTTCAAAATCCTTTTTCACACATTCCACCACACTGCCGCCATAAAAGCTGCAGCAGTTTTCAAAATTCAGGTACATAGAGCGATAGTCTGTGTTTGCACCTCCCACTATTGCCTGTATATCATCGCTGACATACATTTTGGCATGGATGAAGCCAGGGGTGTATTCGTATATTTTCACACCTGCTTCCAGCAGCACGCGGTAGTAGCTTTGGGTTACATAGTATACATACCATTTGTCCGGTATACCCGGCACCACAATGCGCACATCTATGCCGCTGCGGGCAGCAATTGTAAGGCCAGTTATCATCTCGTTGTCTATAACCAGATAAGGCGTGGCTATATAAACATATTTCTTGGCATTGTTGATAACATTGAGATATGTGTTTTCGCACAGGTTCACCTTGTCCAAAGGGGTATCAAAGTAAGGCTGTACAATGCCGTCTGTCGCTTTGCTGTGTTTTGGAGCAAAGCTGCTGTAATCTGCCTGGGTGCGGCTGATGTATTCCCAGGTGTTAAGGAATGTGGCTGTCATACTCCACACTGCATCCCCTTCCAGACGGAAGCCCGTGTCTTTCCATACACCAAAGCGCTCTTTTACATTTATATACTCATCTGCAATATTTATACCGCCTGAATAAGCCACCGTGGAATCCACGACCAGGATTTTACGGTGGTCACGGTGGTTCAGCATAAGGTAATCGCCCAGATGTACGCTGAACTTTACATCGTTGAAAATATAGGCTTTTATGCCCCATTGGCGCAGGGTTTTCTCGTAGCCTTCCGGCAGATTTATAAGACAGCCCCAACCGTCATACACAACGCGCACGTCCACACCGTTTCTGGCCTTTTCCTTGAGTATTTCCAGCACAGAGTCCCACATATAGCCCTGGTCAATAATGAAATACTGGAGGAATATGGAATCTCTGGCGGCACGCAGGTCTGCCAGCATATCGTGGAACATTGCCGCGCCCATATCATAATAGCGCACATCAGTATTTTCATAGGCAGGTGCCCGTCCGTTTTTTTCCAGATAGCGCGCCTGCTTGGCCAGGCCTTTATCCATCTGCTCTATTTTTTCTATGGTTTTTTCTGATGTTTTCATCCGCCGGCGCAGCCTTGCTGCAGCCAGTTCAAAGCGCTTCTGCTGTTTTCTGGTAAGTTTTGTATCGCCCCACAGAAAATAGAACAGTGCACCTGAAACCGGGAATACCGCCATAACTATCATCCATACTATTTTGTAGGATGGATTCATATTGTCTTTTTCAAAAACATACAGCATTATCAGAGTGCTGAAAATCGTCAGCAGCAGATATGCCCTGCTGCCGACTTCATACAGGCTGGTGGAGATTATAAAAAACATCGACACCTGAATAAGCGCCAGTATGCCTACTATAAATCTCTTTGAAAAGAAAAACTGCTTAAATTTATTCATAATACCTCATAATCCACATCTTTACACCTATATTATATCGATATTATGGTAAAAATGTGTTATCTGATTTTCAGTTTAACATAAATAAGGACGGGTTGTCATCACCCGCCCCTGTCTGATATATTATTTTTGTGTGAAGATTATTCCACTGTGTAAACTGTTACAGATTCGATGGTCACAGCGTCCTTTGGCAAGCCGTTTTCATCTGTCTTTACGCGGCTGATGGCATAGGCCACTTCCAGGCCGTCATAAATCTGGCCAAACACGGTGTAGCGCCAGTCCAGTGAAGGCAGACCACCGGCCTGTTTGTAGGCATCGGCAACCTCTGTGCGCCAGCCGGCGTCAGACATCCGCTGCTGTGTTTCGCTGCTGATTTCCCCGATTGGTGCTGTCACAAAGAAAAACTGGCTGCCGTTGGTGTCTTCCCCGTGGTTTGCCATAGACAGTGCGCCGTTGTAATGGTGCAGCCGGTCAGAGAACTCATCGTCAAATTCCAGTTCCCAGGCACTTTTGCCTCCTGTGGCTGTGCCGTCAAAAGAGCCGGACTGTATCAGCATATCCTCTATAACGCGATGGAAAGTGATGCCGTTATAATAGCCGCCCTGTGCCAGAACAGTAAAATTCTGCACTGCTTTAGGGGCATACTGTGGGAAAAGCAGTACCTTTATAGTGCCCTTGTCTGTGACAATCTCTGCCACCGTATCCCCTGATACAGGCTGTGAAAACTGAACTTCCTCTGTGGTTACATTCAGCTTTTCGCCCCCCAGTGAACCGCCGCAGCCTGTGAGCAATATGCATATTGTCATTAATAAAGCTGTTAATTTTTTCATATATTATAATAACTCCGTAAGTTTATATCTAAAAAGTGCTATACAAAATATTTTACCATAAATTATGTAAAAAATATATGAGAATTTTGTGTTTTATAATATTGTACAAAAAATATTTTTCAATTGTGTATATTATGGAAAATCGGTTTTCAATCGGTTGACTTGCCACACAAAATATTGTAAGATATTTATAACATAAAAAGATAAAGACCACACGGGAATTAAGGTCTGAACTTTTAAATAATCAAAAGGAGGTACACACCAATGCAGGATAAAGACATGGAACTTATGCCTAACGAAGACGGTGACGAATATACCCCTACCATTATCACTCTGAATGACGAAAACGGCGAATCTTATATGTTTGAGATCGTTGATGAAATCGACTACAATGAAGAACACTACCTGGCCGTTGTTGAATATTTTGAAGATCCACAGAAAGCTCTTGAAGCAGAACCTGTACTGATCATTTTCCGTGTCGGGGATGCCGACGAAGACGGATTGGAAACTTTCGACATTGTTGACGATGATGAAGAGTTCTTTGAAGTAGGCGGTGTTTTTGAAAAACGCTTGAGAGAATTTTATGATATCGAAGAATAATTGTATTCTTTGATGGTATAATAAGCTTATAAGCCTGTTCTGTACGATACATTGTGTGGTTATTTTTAATCCTACACGTATATTAAACGGAGGCTGGCGTCTGTCCGGGGATTGCAGACCTCCCCCACTGGGGAAGAAGGGAGCGTGAAGCGGGCAGCCTGGCATATCCACCCTGGTCACAAACCGGGTTCTAACATAACCACGCACGGCTGAATGGGTTTATATATAAAAATTCACGTAACCTGATTTTTCAGGTTACGTTTTTTCATAACAACATTTTAAAAGGAGTTTTTATGGCTTTTAATGAACGCACACTTATGACGGTTGACAGCGAAAGATACAACAGGATAGTGAACAGCCACGTGGTACTGGTAGGTGTGGGCGGTGTTGGCGGTGCTGTGTTTGAATGTCTGGTAAGGTTTGGTATGAAAAAAATTACCATTATTGACTTTGACACAGTGGACGAAACCAACCTGAACCGCCAGATTATCTCCACCACCGATACTGTGGGCAAAATCAAGGTGGATGTGGCAAAGGCAAGGGGCCTGGCCATCAACCCGGATTGCCGGATAGACACATACAATATGTTTATCGAAAAGAACAACCTGCATATTATAAAAGACCTGCAGCCTGACTATGTGGTGGACGCCATAGACAGCGTGAAAAGTAAGCTGGACCTGGTGCAGTTCTGCCATGAAAACAATATAAACATAATATCCGCCATGGGCACAGGCAACCGCTTTGCCGTGGACGGCTTTGTGATTGACACCGTGGAAAACACCGCAGGAAACGGCTGCGGATTATCAAGGGTAATGCGTCAGGAATTGCGCAAACGCGGCATTTCAGGGCATTTAAGCCTGTTTAACAAGTATCCGCCACAGAGCAAGGCTGTCAACAGTTCAGGCGGCCGCCACGCCCCGGGCAGCACAGTGTTTGCCCCCAATCTGGCAGGCATTATGATTGCCCAGTATGTGTGTGACAAACTGGGAGAATAGTTTAAAATAATTAATTTTTGCATATTAAAAGCCTCTGCAATGCAGAGGCTTTTGTTTTGTATATAATCAGATTATGCCGATGGCATTCACAAGTTCCAACAGGCTTGGGCACAGCCACAGGCCTATAAAGCCTACAACAAACACAATGTACAGATACTGTCTGTCACTGATTTTGTCATAACAGGATTTATCAGACAGCCTGTCTGCCAGTGTGCGGTTGCCTGCAGGCATTTTCAGCACAATATTTGCAAGTATGGAGCCGTAAAACATTACCGGCACCAGTGATACAAGGTATGGCACCAGGCTCATAAAATAGCTTACAGTCTGCCAGTTGCCACCGCTTACATTTATACCCAGAATATGGTTCAGCACACCGCCGGTAAACAGATATGCCCCTGACCGGTTAGGGAAATGGAGAAACGCAGTGAACAGGAAACCTGCCGCCATAACAATATCCAGCCACAGCCACGGTGCCTTGCTGTCCTGCACAAAAGTGGTGATCACCACAAAAGGCATCATCAGCACCAGCCATTGAGGATGCCAGTACATATTTGCAAACATCAGACCGAAAATCACCATAGGCAGATAAACCGCCAGATAGTTTCTCGTTTTTGTATTTTCAGGTGTCCACAGGAATGTCAGGAACACAATAAGTGCATAACACAGTATAAAAACAGGCACTTTGCCCATACCGCTGTCAATTGTATTGACAAAAAGGCGTTCTATCATAGCCTTTGTAAAAGCAGCGGCATTGCCTGTACGGCCCAGAAACAGGGCTGTGGTAGGAATATACAGCCACAGGCTCATAACACCGTATTTTATAATGTTGAGTATCTTCTTTTCTGCCAGCAGCACCAGCGGAATAAGTATAAGCAACGGAAAGAATTTGAACACTGTGCCCACGCCGATTATAAGGCTGAACTTTTTCATGTCCCCTTTCATATACCGGCACAGCGCCCACAGTGTGAAAAACAGGCACAATGTATCGTACTGGCCCATAGCCATAGGAGAGTAAAATGCCACCGGATTGAAGATGAAAAACATCGCCGCCACAGATGCCTTGTTTTCGCTCATTCCCAGCTGCACGCACAGTTTTTTAACCATACAGCCACAGCCGATGTAAAAAGCAACACAGAGGATTTTTGCCCAGTATATGATAAACATTTCATTCAGCGGAAGCCCCAGCAGACTGTTTACCAGAAATACCGGCAGTTCCCACAGACCGAACAGAATATATATCATTATATTGTAGTTGGCCACATTTATATAATAGTATGTATTGTTATGAGCGGCACAGAATTCGTAGAAATTCATAAAATTGCCGCTGAAAACACTTTCCAGAAAAACATAGCTGTGATTTGCTGTTTCCCACAGGTCCGGATGGGACATAAAGAAAAACGCAAACACAAAAGCCGCTGCAAAAAACAGCTTGTCATATGTTTTAAAGCCGTCAGGCCATTGTAAATTTTTTTTGATTGTCTTCATAATATATCTCCACAGATTTATATTACTAATATATATCTTTACACGCAGTTTGTCAAAAACTGTATGCCATTAATGCTCCTCTGTGAATCGTTTATTCCAGAGGAGCTTTGTTTTTCACGGCTTTTGCCAGCTCGGCAATCAGCTCTATCTGCCCCGGTGTACAGCCCTGCACCGTTTTCAGCAGCAGGGTTGTGGTGGCAGAATCCAGCTTGTTTTCAAACAGCAGGTCATCTGTCTGCACCTGCAGCACAGCGGCAATATCCACCAGCACAGGCAGCGACAGCTTGGTGTTGCCTGTTTCTATATGGCTCATATGTGTCACAGATATGTTCACGCGCTCTGCCAGCTGTTCCTGTGACAGCCCCTTTTCCCTTCTGTAACGTCTGATTTTTTGTCCGATTTCAAAGTAGTTCATCAATTCACGCCCAATCAGTTAACTTTTACTTGAATTATATAGGCAAAAAATATATAATATAATAAACTGTGTAGGCGAAAATATGCTTATGTGGTTTATATTTTATGCAAAACAAAAGGACGCCTGCAGGCGTCCTTGCAATATTGGCAGCTAATCTTAAGCAGTTCTTAAGAATTCAATAACAAGTTGTTAACTTTTATATAGTAAAATTTACATATTACAGCTGAACAATCAGTCTGTGGAAAAATTCCACGCACTTATCTATTTTTTCCACAGGGATGCGTTCGTTGTCATTGTGGATAAGACCGCGTTCTTCCTTTGTCAGATGCATTGCGCTGAATTTGTACACATCGCGGCATATTCTGGAGAAATGGCGGCTGTCACTGCCTGCAATCATAAGATAAGGGCTGACAATGGCATCTGTCCAGGTGTCCTCTGTGGCTTTTTCCAGCTTCTTCCAGGCATCGCTTTCTGTGGATGCATAAGGTGATGCCTCCTGCTGTATAACAAATTCACAGGTTACATCAGGTGCGCACAGGCTCTGGAAATATTTCAGCGCCTGTTCAGGTGTGGTGTTGTTCAACAGGCGCACGTTTACCCTTGCTTCTGACACATTTGGCAGCACGTTGCCCTGTTTGGACCCCTGTGCCATTGTGGCAGCAACTGTTGTGCGCATCATAGCGTTCAGTTCACCGCCCAGAACGCCGGACAAACGGGCCACAAGACCTTTGAACAGCCACATATTGCCAAACAGAAGTCGCAGCGGAAAGCCTGTATAAGGGCCAACCTTGCTGAGCATACCAGCCACAGGTTCTGTCACCTGTGCCTTGAAAGGCTTGTTTTCCAGATTTACTATGGTCTGTGCCAGCTTGCCAAGTGATGTATGTTTTGGCGGTGTGGAGGAATGGCCGCCTGTGCTGGTGGCTGTGAACTTCACCTCACACACACCTTTTTCACCTATGCCGATAACAGCGATAGGTTTGTCAACACCGGGGAACACACCGTCTACCACAGCACCGCCTTCGTCAAGTACCAGGGCAGGTTTTATCCCGTTGGCTTCCAGATAATCCACTACTGCCGGTGCACTGATGCCTGCAACTTCTTCGTCACCGCCGAAGGATAGATACAAGTCATTTTCAGGCACAAAGCCGTCAGCCAACAAGCTTTCAAGTGCCTCCATAATACCCACCATTGTGATTTTGGTATCCAGTGTTCCTCTGCCCCACAGTACACCGTCAATCACTTCACCGCAGAAAGGCGGATGCTGCCAGCGTTCTTCCACCACAGGAACAACGTCATAATGGCTCATCAGCACAGTTGGCTCTTTATCGCTTTTACCTTTGATTTTAAACAGCATTGCTGTGTTGCCCAGCTCCCTGTAATCGCTGTGGGCAGTCACTGTCGGGTACAGCTGTTTCAGCTTTTCCCTGTATGCCGCAAACAGCGCCTTGTCGGTTTTGTCATAATCCGCATCTGACACAGTGGCATATTTAATCAGCGTGGCCAGATTTTTCCTGGCGCGCTGTCCGTCTACAGATACCTGCTGTGGCTGGCGTGGGCCATTGTCAACAGCTTTGAACTTTACCGCATTGTAAACCAGCACCGCTGCCAGCAACAATATAAATACAAAAACAAATAACATATTATTCACCTCTTTTGAAATATATTACCACAAACAGTCAGAAAATCAATTATTCTGTCCCCTGTTGTGACAAAAAACCGGTTAAATAATAGAAATGTGACAATTTTGAAAGAAAAAACTGCTTATATTTATGATACAATAGAAAGGAAATGAAAAATGTACGAAAGAAGGATATTGCCTGTGAAAATATTACTGGTAGAAGACGATTTGTCCATTGTGGAAAACCTGACACAGTTTCTCAATGACGAAGGCTTTGAAATAAAGGCAACTGCCACGCAGTCAGGTGCCGCTGACCTGCTGAAAGAGCATGATTTTGACCTGGCTCTGCTGGATATTTCCCTGACAGAGGGCAATGGCTATTCCCTGTGCCTGAATATAAAGAGAGAGTATGATATACCTGTAATATTTGTATCCGCATCAGGTGATGAATACAGCGTTGTAACCGGGCTGGATATGGGCGCTGACGACTACATTTCCAAGCCTTTCCGTCCGCGAGAACTGCTGAGCAGGATAAAAAGCGTGCTGCGCCGTGCAGGCAAGACACAGGCTGTGCTGGAACACGGAGACATCCGCGTGGACACAGTAAAAGGTCTGGTGACCAAGGACGGCAGAGAATTATTCCTTTCTGCCCTGGAATACAGGATGCTGCTGGTGTTTCTTTCCAACAAAGGCAGGGTTATGACACGTGCCAAGCTGCTGGAAGAAATATGGGACATAGGCGGCGACTATGTCAACGACAACACGCTGACAGTTTACATAAAACGTATACGAGAAAAGATAGAGGACAACCCTGCTGCACCGCAGATAATAAAAACCGTGAGAGGTATGGGTTACAGAGTGGGAGAATAACGTGAAAATATTCCGCAACAAAGAGCTGAAAAACAGCATTGTAATATTTACTGTTGCCTTTGCCGTGGTATCTGTATGGTGCTTTAAAACCCGAAACACCTCTGCCCTGCTGCCTGTGGCGATAATGTACAGCATATGCCGGGGAACCACCGTGGCGTATGCACGCCGCAAATACAGCAATCTGGAAAATCTGGCGCTGCAGCTGGACAGGATTCTCCACGGTGATATGAGCATCAGGTTTGAAGAATTCAGCGAGGGCGAACTGGCAATTCTGAAAAATCAGCTGGACAAAGTGGTGCTGAAGCTGCACAGCCAGACAGAGGAACTGCAGAAGGAAAAAATACATCTGACCGATTCCATAGCAGATATTTCCCATCAGCTGCGCACACCGCTGACCAGCATAAACTTTATAATAGGTTTTCTCAAGGATGAAAACCTGACGGAAGAAAAACGCTGGCAGCTGGCAAACGACCTGCAGAAGCTGTCCGGCAGAATTGACTGGCTGGTAAATGCCCTGCTGAAAATGAGCAAAATTGATGCAGGTACAGTAGTACTGCGCAAAGACAGGATACTTGTGCGCGACCTGCTGAAAAAGGCCGCAGGGCCTCTTGAAATAGCAATGGATTTAAAAGACCAGCGTGTGATTGTAAACCGGGAGGGCGATGAATATTTTACGGGCGATATGCAGTGGACAGCAGAAGCAATCGGCAACCTGTTCAAAAACTGCAGCGAACACACCCCACAGGGCGGCAGTATTACAATCGATGTCCGGCAGACTGCTGTTTATACACAGATAACCTTTACAGATACCGGCAACGGCTTTTATCCCGAGGATATTCCCCACCTGTTTGAAAGATTTTATAAAGGTAAAAATTCTTCCCCGGGCAGTGTAGGTATAGGTCTGGCACTGGCAAGAACAATTATCACCAGCCAGAACGGCACCATAAAGGCAGAAAACGCCCCGCAGGGCGGTGCAAGATTTATAGTGAAGTTTTATCATACAACTGTATAACCGACAAAAGCAGCCACCGGGCTGCTTTTTTTGTGGGGAATATAGTGTTTGTGTATGCTGCCGGAAACCAATCTGTGCAGGGGAAATGTATGGCTTTATGGGTATTCCACAAGCAGGGATGGATCCCCGCCCCTACGCGATAAATATATGCGCCCCTGTTCCATTTTCGGGCGGTCGAGGACGCCCGAAAGAGGAACGACCAAGACCGCTCCCTACACAGGTTACTTTAAATCATATAGCGCATTGCGATTATTTATAGACACTTGTAGCGGAGGGCTCCCGCCCCCGCTTGCACGCTGTGTTTATAAAACAAAACACCCGGAAAGCTTCCGGGTGTCTGATTGCAATTATTATTTCAGTTCCAGTTCTGTTGCAAGAACTTCGTCCTTTGTAGGGATAGAATCTGCAGCACCTGGGCGAGAAACTGCGATAGCGCTTGCTTTTGCGGCCATAGACATAATTTCCAGAGGTTCCATACCTTCCATAAGGCCGTTGAGGAAGTAACCTGTGAATGTATCGCCTGCAGCAGTTGTATCAACAGCTTTTACGCTATAGATGCCGTGTTCGTGTGTGATTTCACCGTCAAAGAATTTGGAGCCGTCACCGCCGAGAGTGATAACAATCTTTGATTCAGGATATTTTTCGTGGAGAGTTGCAATTGCAACATCAGGGTCTTTCTGGCCACAGATTGCAGCAGCTTCGATTTCATTCATAATGAAATAGGAAATCTTGGACAGGTCGCAGGACAGCAATTTGTCATCCATTGGGGATGGGTTCAGTGCAACCACCATACCTTTTGCGTGTGCCTGGTCAATGATGTAATCCAGGGCATTGATTTCGTTCTGCAGCAGGATAATATCACCTGCATTGAAATCTGCCAGAACTTCATCAACTTCTGCATGAGTGATAGTTCTGTTTGTGCCGCCGTAAAGAATGATACAGTTCTGACCGTTTTTGTCTACCTGAATGATTGCATGGCCTGAAACTTCATCGTCGTCGATGAAAACGTGTTTTGTAACAACATCTGCATCTTTCAGTTCAGCCAGCAGGAATGCGCCGTCTGTACCGATTTTGCCGGCCATATAAACATCGCTGCCTGCTTTTTTACAGGCGATAGCCTGGTTGAGGCCTTTACCGCCGGAGAATGTGCCAACAGAGTCAGAGCTCAGAGTTTCACCTGGCTGCACAAAGTGGTCAACCATATATCTGCGGTCAATATTGAGAGAACCAAAAACTAATATTTTCATATATATACTCCTGACCAGAACCGATGCTTTACACACCGCGGCTCTGAATTTTATTTACTGTATTTTATTGTAACTTTATTATTCAAAACTGTCAACGGATTTAACCTATTCTGTTGTGCCCTGTTTGATAAAACCTTTGTTATATGCCTGGATAAGCAGCTTCAGATCTTCTATCTGCTCTCTTATCCGTTTACCCTCATCCGTGTCTTCCACCAGCATACGGTTGGCCATGGTTTCAAAAACATTCACCTTGCTTTCAATGTCTGTGTTTCTGTATACCACATCCTGCAGGCTGGTAAACGGCTGGTGAGCACGCAGGGAAACGCCGCGGGAAGAATAAACCATAGTATAGCCTGCAATACCTGTCTTGCTGTGGTATGCACGGGAGAAACCGCCGTCTATAACGATAATTTTGCCACCTGCTTTGATAGGGTCTTCACCACTGATAACCTTTACAGGCACGTGACCATTGATAATACGGCATTTAGGCCCTTCCAGACCGAATTCTGCCAGAATCTTATCTGCCACAACGCTGTCTTCCTGATAAAGATAGTATGGATCCTTGCCCTCCACCTTAAGCTCTTTTTCATTGAGAAGCACATTTTCAAAGGTGGTCATCTTGCTGCGACCGAACATAGGGCTGTTTCTGCCACACCACAGATACCACAGAACATCCTGCCCCATACGTTTCAGCAGGCTGCCGTCATCCCCGAAGTATGCTATACGGCACATATAGTCCACATAATCCATAAGGGCTTTGCCTTTGTAGCCGCGGCCGCCAAAGCTTACTGTGCGGAAGGAGCCATCTTCATTCAGCGGAATAACGCCATGATACATCAGAATGCCGTTTTCCACTTTATATGCAGAGCCATGGGAGTAAAGAAAGCGTGTGTGTTTCTGTAGTCTTTCACTCTGTAAAAAGCCTTGAACAAGCTTCTGGATAACATCTATTTCTCCCTGTGACAGTTTGGCAGGATTATCCGGGTCAACTGTAGGGAAATCCTTGTCTTTCAGCTCATAGTCCTTGCCGTCAATACAGATAGTACCCTTTTTGAAATCCACCTTCTGCATCATCCGGCGGTCATTCATTTCAAAGTTAGGATTGCGGGCAATAACCTGACATTCCAGTTTGTACATAATAACGGAAATTGCCTTGTGGATTTTTGCCACCATAATTTCATCGTCTGTATTATAACCTATGGCTTTGCGAGGTTTGAAAACAGAGCAGTCGCCATATGTAGTCTGTGCAAAACGGGCCAGCGGACGCAGGTTGATGCCATAGCCGTCTTCCAGGGCTTCCAGATTGTTGTATGCCGCACATATGCGCACAACACTGGCCACACCCAGAGGCGAACCTGTAGCGCCGCACATCCACAGCACATCGTGATTGCCCCACTGAATATCAACAGCGTGATGATTCATCAGCTTGTCAAGGATAAGGTCAGGACGGGCGCCGCGGTCAAAAATATCCCCAACAATATGCAGTTTGTGCACAGCAAGGCGTTTGATAACCACGCTGATGGCTTCTATAAAATTATCAGCTGTGCCTGTTTCAATAATCGCATTGATAAACTGATTGTAGTACGCCTCTTTGTTGTGGTCTTCAAAGTGGGCGTGGAGAAGTTCGTCAATAATAAATTTATAGCCTTCAGGAATGGCCTGGCGCACCCACCGGCGGGTATTTTTACTGGCCACGTGGCGGCATACGTCTATCAGGCGGTAAAGTGTCACACGGTACCAGCCGTCCATATTTCTTTCGTTCTGTTTGATTTCAGCCAGCTTTTCCTGTGGATAGTAAATAAGGCTGGCATATATGGCACGCTGTTCTTCTGTGGTGATGCCTGCCAGTGCAACGTCTATTTTTTCCCTGATAACACCGGAAGCGTTGTTCAGCATATGGCTGAAAGCCTGGTCTTCACCGTGGAGGTCAGACATATACATTTCTGTGCCTTTTGGCAGTTTCAGCTGTGCTTCCAGGCTGATTATCTCACTGGAAGCGCGCCGTGCAGAAGGATATTCCTTTGCAAGGAGAGTGAGATATTTCATATTGTCTTCAATTCGTTTCTGTTCCATATGCAACCTCCGTCACATAGTATTTCATAATATATAATTTTATCATAAACACTGTTTTTTTACAACTATTATCCATAAATACAAATTAAAATTACAAATAAACAGGAGACAGAGTATATCTGTCTCCTGTTTTTCAGTTTAAAACACTGCTTTTATATCTTCAATCAGTTCATTTACGTTTTCTTCCTGAGTTGCCCAGCTGGTGCAGAAGCGTACACAGGTGTGGTTATCATCTACCTTTTCCCAGAAGCTGAAAGCATATTTTTCGCCCAGTTTTTCCATTACATCGTTTGGAAGAATCGGGAACTGCTGGTTTGTAGGTGAATCATATCTGAATTTACAGCCCGCCTGTTCAAAACCTGCCTTGATTTTCATAGCCATATCAATAGCGTGTTTTGAAACTTTGTGGTAAAGCTTTCTTTCGTCAAACAGACCAACGAACTGGATGCCCAGCAGCCTGCCCTTTGCCAGCAGACCGCCGTTCTGTTTAATATGGTAGCGGAAATCCTTTTTCAGTTTGTCATCATTGATAACAACAGCTTCGCCGAACAGTGCGCCAACCTTTGTAGCACCAATATAGAAAACATTGCAGATACGGGCATAGTCAGCCAAAGTCATATCGTTGCCAGGGGCAGCCAGACCGTAACCCATACGGGCACCGTCAAGGAACAGAGGAATATCGTATTCATCACATACTGCGCGGATAGCTTCCAGTTCTGCTTTATTGTACATTGTGCCGTTTTCTGTAGGGTTGGAAATATACACGATGCCAGGCTGTACTGTGTGTTCCATTGTAGGGTCTGTGTAATGGCCGTGAAGAGCATCTTTTACCTGCTGTGCAGTGATTTTGCCATCATCACTTGGCAGCGCCAGCACCTTGTGACCGCCTGCTTCGATAGTGCCGCTTTCGTGCACATTGATATGACCTGTGGATGCAGCCAGTGCACCCTGATGGGCGCGCAGAATTGACTGAATAACAGTTTTGTTGGCTTGTGTGCCACCTACAAGGAAATGCACATCTGCATCTGGTGCTGCACATTCTTCTTTAATCAGCTGTCTGGCCCTGTCACAGTACACGTCCACACTGTAACCCGGTGTCTGTTCATAGTTGGTTTTTACCAGAAGGTCAAGTATTTCAGGCAATGCACCCTCTGCGTAGTCACATTCAAAACGAATCATAGTTTTCTCCTTTATCATATACAAGTAATAATTATATACAGTATATCATCAATTGCATAAAAGGACAATCTGAAAAAACAAAACCCCTGCATAAGCAGGGGGCTTTGTGGAAGATTATATTTCTGCTTTCCACAGACCGTGAAGGTTGCAGAATTCGTATGCTGCTACTGGTTTTGCGCTGCCAATTGGGAATACAGCCACAGGTTCGCCTGTGTGTTCCAGTTCTTTGATGGCAAAGCTGCCGTCTTCATAAACTACAGCTATAAATGAGATGTGATGTTCTTCCAGCATTGGGTGAATAACGCTGCCAACTGTCACTTTTACTTCGTTGCCGATGATTTCAGCAACCGGTACGTGTTTTTCGCCTGCTGCATCTGTTGTATTGGCTGCCAGCACTTTCATTGGCTGACCACAGCAGATTGTAGGGGCTTTTGTGTCTATAATAGCAAGTTCAACTTTTTTGCATTTTTCGCAGTAGAGGAATTTCAGTTCTTTCATAATTGGTCTCCTTTAAGTTATTTTATATATCGGTTTTAAGAATTTCTTTCTTTAATGATATAATATACTATTAAGTATATTTTGTCAATAATAAATATTACAAAAAATACAGAAAAACATTAGACAAGTTTAACAATATAATGTTCTACAAACAAAAAAACACCGGTTTCCCGGTGTTTTTCCTTATCTTGGCGCTATGCCCTTGTCTTTTTTCTTTACAAACTGTATTTCGCTTAAAATCAGGCTGCATACTATCAGTCCGCCGCCCAGCAAAAGGTTGACAGTAAATGGTTCATATCCGAACATAACGCTGAATATACTGCCAAACACGCCCTCCAGCATAAGAATAAGGCAGGCTGTGGATGCAGACAGGTGGCGCTGTGCCACAATCTGCAGGCTCTGTGCAATAAAGTTTGACCCTATAGACAGATACAGCACCGGCAGAACAACCTTTGTCCAGGCAACTGCTGAAAAGCTGATTTCTTCAAACACCAGCATATAAACCAGACCTGCGGCAAAAAGTGTGATACCCATCATAAATGCACCTGTAGAGAAATGGCCGCCCTCCGGCTGTTTTGCCAGGAAAACAATGGAAAGGCCAAAGAACAGTGCACCGATAACTGTGTACAGGTCGCCTATATTCAGCACAAACTCTGTTTCAAATGCACCTGTAAGTACACCCATACCAGCCATACAAACCACAACAGCCAACAAATTGCGCAGCTTTGGTCTGATTTTGAATATTGCCCAAGCCATAAACGGCACCATTACCACATTTGTGGTGGTAAGGAATGATGAATTGGATGGTGTGGTGTACAGTGCGCCAATGGCCTGTGTAATAAAACCCAAAGCATTGAAAGTACCTACCAACAGACCATTTGTGAATTCTGCCTTTGGCATAGACAAAACTTTTTTTGGAAAAGCTATAAACACCACCAAGGAAAAGATAAGGCCACGTACCATATTCAGCATACCTGCGGACATACCGTTATCCAGTGCCATTTTGATGCCGATAAAGCCGCCGCCCCATATAACTGTAACTATAACAAGCAATACAATTGCTGTGGATTTTTTCATAATACCTCCTGTAGTCTGTAATAACAGACCAGAAGATTATAACATTTTATAGAGGTTTTTTCAACAACAGACAAAAACGGACAGCGCTGCTGTCCGTTTTATTATATACATTATTTAAGAAATCCTGATATAATCTGGTCTTCTGCTTCTTTTTCTGTCAGCCCCAGAGTCATCAGCTTGATAAGCTGTTCACCTGCAATTTTGCCGATGGCAGCTTCGTGAATCAGGCTGGCTTCTGTGTGGTTTGCCTTGATTTCAGGAATTGCAGCAACCTTGGCATTGTTCATAACAATAGCATCACATTCTGTGTGGCCGCTGCAGGCGTTGTTGCCGTATACACGGGAGATAAATTCCTGATAGGAATCATCCTGTGCAACAGAACGGGAAACCACGTGTGCAGAACTGTTTTCGCCATACAGGTCCACTTCAAACTCTGTGATAGCTGTCTGGTTGCCGTGTGTCAGCAGTTTTTCACCGATAATCAGTGTGGCACCCTCTGCCAGTTTTGCAATAGTTTTGCGGTTTGTGGAGTCCACGCCGCGAATCTGTGCTGTTTCCATTTCAAAATAGCTGTTTTCAGCCATTTCGATAACAGTTACAGGGTTCATAATCTTTTCACCGCGGCCGTCACCGTAGCCGTAGTGTTTTTCCACATATTTTACTTTTGCATTTTTGCCGATGAAAAAGCTATGCACACCGTCGTGCTTGCTGGCAAGGTCACCGCCATTGTGGATGCCGCAGCCTGCAACAATCACAACATCTGCGTCTTCACCGATGTGGAAATCGTTGTAAACCATTTCTTCAATACCGCTTTCTGAAAGCAGTACAGGAATATGGATACTTTCTTTTTTTGTGCCCGGTTTGATAATGATATCAATACCGTCTTTGTCCTCTTTGGAAACGATATCAATGTTTGCTGTTGTGTTGCGGCCTGCGGATGTACCGTTTGTGCGGATGTTGTATGCGCCGGCCGGTACTTCGTGCAGGTCTGCTACCTGTTCCAGGAGGTTAAGCTGAATTTTATCTAATTGCATTGCCATAGTGTTTACTCCTTAATCTGCGGACATACTGAAGAAACGCCCAGTATCTGTGGCATAATTTCTTCTTTTGTGCCCACCTGTGCAATTTCGCCGTCCTTCAGGAGAACGATTTTATCTGCGATATCCAGAATTCTTTCCTGGTGGGAAATAATAATGATGTTGCCTTTGATGCTTTCGTGCATCGCTTCAAACACTCTGATAAGACTGTTGAAGCTCCACAGGTCAATACCTGCTTCCGGTTCATCAAATAGGGACAGCTTTGTGCTGCGTGCAAGAATCATAGCGATTTCAATTCTTTTCAGCTCGCCGCCGGAAAGTGATGCGTTCACCTCACGGTTAATATAGTCGCGGGCGCACAGACCAACCTCTGACAGATAGTTGCAGGCTTCTGTAAATGCCAGCTTTCTGCCTGCTGCCAGGTTGATAAGGTCTTTTACTGTGATGCCTTTGAATCTTACAGGCCGCTGGAAAGCAAAGCTGATACCTGCCTTTGCTCTCTCTGTGATGCTCAGGTCTGTAATGTCCACACCATCCAGCAGAATCTGGCCTGATGTAGGCACGATGATACCGGCAATGATTTTTGCCAGTGTGGATTTGCCGGAACCGTTTGGCCCTGTGATAACAACAAATCTGTCGTCAATTGTAAGATTTATATTTTTAAGAATTTCTTTTTTGCCATTGTCTGTTACTGTGTAACTGACATTTCTTAATTCTAACATTGTATACTCCGTAATGCTTATTTTAAACACAGCATATCGCTATGAATTTTTCGTATATTAAATATACACCATATTGGTAGGTTTTTCAATATTTTTGTGACTGACACACACATTATGCGTGTTCTTCCAGCAATTTACGCTGCGCGTTCCACAGTTTGTCTGACAGGTCCACATAATATTTGTGTGGATATTCCAGACGTTTCAGCTCATCCCACAGGGTATCCAGCCGGCGCACGGTATAATCCCTGATTTCCAGCAGGGATGGAGATTCGTACACGCGCTGGCCTTTTACGAACACAGGCTGCAGCAAAGGTCTTATTTCCACATTTGTGAGAGTCTGTTTTTTCCATGGTTCCAGCGGGCTGAAAATGGTGATTTCGTTCAGTCCGGATGGGTCTTCGTCCCAGATTGTCAGATAGTCTGCCAGGGCTTTGCCTGTTTCTCTGGAGAAGATTCTCCACACCTGTTTTTTATATGGGATTGTGATTTTGGCAAAGCTTTCACTGATTTTGATTTTTGGTGTGTACTCGCCGTCTCTGTTTACAGCAACCAGCTTGTAAACACCGCCCAGCACAGGGTTTGTCCGGCTGGTAATCAGTTTTTCGCCGATGCCGAAAGAATCGATTTTTGCATCGTTGATAAGCAGGTCGCGCACGATGTATTCATCCAGGGAGTTGGATGCCATAATCTTGCAGTCAGGGTAGCCTGCCCGGTCCAGCATTGCTCTTGCTTTTTTTGAAAGGTAAGCGATGTCACCGCTGTCTATACGCACGCCTACAGGGCGTTTGCCCAAAGGTTTCAGCACTTCGTCAAACACCTTGATAGCGTTTGGAATACCGCTTTTGATAACGTTGAAGGTATCCACCAGCAGAACTGTGCTGTCCGGATAGATGGTGGCATAGGCTTTGAATGCTTCATATTCGTCCTCAAAGCTCTGCACCCAGCTGTGTGCCATTGTGCCGCTGGCAGGGATACCCCAGTCACGTTCCATCATTGTGTTGGAAGTGGATACACAGCCGCCGATAAACGCAGCACGGCTGCCGTAGTTTGCAGCGTCCACCCCCTGGGCGCGGCGTGCGCCGAATTCCATAACAGGGCGGCCCATTGCAGAGCGCACAATGCGGTTTGCCTTTGTGGCAATAAGTGTCTGATGGTTCATTATGATAAGCAGTGTGGTTTCCACCAGCTGTGCCTGAATCATAGGGCCTTCAATAACCAGCATAGGTTCTTTAGGGAAAACAGGTGTGCCCTCCGGCATAGCCCATACATCGCATTCAAATTTAAAATTGCGCATATATTCCAGGAATTCTTCGCTGAACATATTTCTGCTGCGCAGATATTCTATGTCATTGTCATCAAAGCGTAGGTTTTCCAGATAGTCAAGCGCCTGCTGCAGACCCGCTGTAATGGCAAAACCACCGTCATCAGGCACTTTGCGGAAGAAAAGGTCAAATACACCTATATCATCCTTGCGGCCGGACCGGAAAAAGCCGTTGGCCATTGTAAGTTCATAAAAGTCTGTAAGAATGGATAAATTGCGTGGGTCTTTAACACTGAATCTGCTGTTTTTCATAGTGGTAATCTCCTGCGGTTCCTTCATAAATCTTTCTGAAATTGAATTTATAAAAATCCTCCGGCTGTGTCAGAGAATAATGTTTGTCAAAATTGAGAATGCCTCTGAAGCAGTATGCCACAAAACTGGAGCAGGTGTATTTTTTTTGTCTGTGCCATGGAATCCCAAGAAACGCAGATGCAAGACCCATAACATTGTATTCATAATACTCTCTGTTCTGTTTGAACCGGGCAAGGTTGCTGTTCAGCAGCCGGTATTCTTTTTCACTCAGCTCTGCTTCAAAAACTGCAATTTTTGTCTGTGGCCACAGGCCAAAATAACCTGTATGTACACCTTCGGAAATAAAGCCTGCAGGCAATAGCTTTTTAGGATTTTTTCGACCGAAAGAATAGAACTTATCCAGTTCCGGTGTAAAGGCAAGTGATGTGTGGTTGTAATATTTATGTGTAAAAAAGCGTACAAGCAGCGCAACAATTGTATTTGAGCGACTTAAAACTATATATGTCTTTTTCATAACTCTCCTGTTTATTATCTATGTAAAACAGTCGGTTACTGCAGAAAAATACATTATCTTCTTCTGCGGTGAACTTTCTGCATTTTTTCCTGTTTTCTGAACTGTAAATAGGCAATTATCCAGCAAACTGCTATAAGCGTAAAGCTGACTGCCAGCACCACACGGAAATACAGTGACTGGTATGCTTCCTGGAATTTGCCCACCAGGAACATAATCATACTGCGCTCAACTGTATCGTGGCTTACCAGCTGGCTGGTACCCACTTTCTGGCCTGCAAGATAATAGTCCACTGTGCCTATCACATCACCTGCCTCTATAGGCGCACCAACAGATTCCGGCAGATTGTAAACCTTCTGGAAGCTGGATTCGTCTGCGTCATTTGGCAGGATGGACATAACCTCTGTGTCTGCATAAAGCAACACTGTGTCTGCGTCAGCAGAATATCTCACCTTCACCTCTGTTACAGGGAAGTTGAGTGTATTTGCGCTGCGCAGTGAGTAGGAATCAAAGAAATAGTCCATTATTTCCTGTGTAGTGATAAAGGCAGGGCGTGTTTCACTTCCTGTAAAATCAGCTCCTATCACAACCAGAATATAGTTTTCGCCATTCTGCTGGCATACGGTAACAAAGTTGTTGTAGTCAAGAGTACCTGTTTTCATACCTTTGATATATGAGCGGTAGTAATCCGAATACGCCTTGTTCTGCATCTTGTTTGTATTCTGAATATAGTAAGGACTGGTATGCTTAAGATTTGCAGGCATCTGATAAGTATTGGTTGTAACAATATCCATAAAGCCAGGCAGGTTATAGCAGGCTTTGGCAATTAGATACATATCATAGGCAGATGTATAATGATCGTCAGTAAATAAACCATGGGCATTGGTAAAATTGGTGTTTTTACAGCCCAGCTTTTTGGCCTCGTTGTTCATCATCATACAGAAGTTGGTGATGTCGCCGTTGCCCACATAATCTGCCAGAATGCTGGCAGCCTCGTTGGCAGATGGCAGCAGCATGGCATACATAAGGTCTCTGACGCTGAGCACCTCGTTCTGGCGGATATCCGCAGTGGAGCTGTTCAGACCGTAGAGTTCATCATAAACATATCTCGGTGCAGTGACCATAGTGCCGTCGAAATCTTCCACATACTGATACACTGTATAGGCAGTGAGCAGCTTGGTAAGAGAAGCAGGGTCATACTGCTCATGGGCGTTTTTTTCAAAAATTATCTCCCCTGTGTCAAGGCTGGCCAGCAGATAGGCTCTGGCGTTGACATCAAAAGGCAGTTCATATCTGGCTGCAGCAGAAGCCGGCAGCTGTACGAACGAAAAGCACAACACAAATACAAGTGTCACGCTGAAAATCCTGAATATTTTTTTCATATAGACATTCCCTGGAATTTATATTAAAATATTATCTGTAATCAATATTGGATAAAGAATTATCTTTAACCAATTAATTATAACATATTAATATAGAGAAATAAAGACAGAAATAATGATATTTGAGGTAAAAAAATGATTTTTATCACCGCAGATACCCACGGAGAGCTGGAAAGGCTGACCGACAAAAAGCTGAAATTCATAAAAAAATACGACACCCTGATTGTTCTGGGTGATTTCGGCTTTGTGTGGAACGGCGACAGACAGCAGGAAAAGAACCTGAAAAAGATTGCCAAGCTGCCTTTCAAAGTGCTGTTTATAGACGGCTACAATGAAAACTTTGCCGCACTGGAACAATATCCGGACACAGTGTATCACGGCGCCCGGGCAAAGGAAATCTGCCCCGGCCAGGTGTATTACATAAAACGCGGCCAGGTGCTGGAAATAGAAGATATGAAGCTGCTGTGCTTTGGCGGTGCTGATGACTATATAGATGATGTTTTCAGCGATTATCCGCCGTCACAGGCTGATTTTGACACCTGCACATCCAATCTGGAAAAACACGGCTGGAAAGTGGACTATGTGCTGACACACTCACCAAGCGGCAACATAAACAGATTTCTGAATATGGACAACTTCACCTTTGGCAACCTGTTTGACTATCTTGATGAAATCAGCGGCAGGCTGGATTACAGGAAATGGTATTTCGGCTTTTACCACAAGGACAAATACGTGTCAAACAAAGTACAGGCAGTTTACACCGATGTGTACAAACTGGGGGATTAAAACCACTTTTTGTTGTTTTTTCTGCTCATTGCAGACCATACAGGGGCTTCGTCACTGCCTTTTGCAGGGATGAACAGCTTTGTCAGCAATTTTGACGCAAGCGGAAGAATTACCGCCATTACAGCGATAAACAGTATCCAGTATTTCAGCGGTATCTCCTGTGTGATATCCACTGTTGTGACCACATCAAGCAAAAACATATCAATTCCCCTGTAAGTTATTTGAAATAATAATACCATTAAAATGTGAAAAAACAAATATATTAATCTTAAAATTTTCTTAATATTGGCGGCGGTATTCAGACTGCCGCAAATATAAATATGATAAAACAAAATGTCATTCCTGACGCCAAAAAAGCATCCCCTGTCGGGGTAAGAGGTTCTGATATAAACCACATCAGATTATTCACAGCTTTTATAGTCCGGAATGACATATTTTTATTCAATTTCTATATTCTTTATTCCGTGGCTGAGCAGCAGATTGATAAGCTCATTTCTGGAATAATTCACCTGTGCGGCAACCCTGTCTATTTCAGCAAGGGTTTCTTCTTTTATTCGGACAGTAATCACTTTATTCCCGTCTTCTCCGCGTTTTTTTATTTTTAAAGGCTCGGTTTTCATATCTGTACCTCAATCTGTAATATTATAAGTCATATTTATTATAGATTGACATTTAATTGTTAAATATGATACAATTTGATATCATAAGTGATATCATTAATGATATCATAAAACAAAAGGAGAACAAAAAATGAAAAAATTCAGACTTTTTACCTTACTGGCAATACTGGCAACTTTCTCAACAGTTTTTGCTGCATGGAATTACTACAACTATGCTGACCAGTTTGTTTCCACACCATTGAAAATCACTGTAGCCAACTTTGGTTCAGGAAGTGCTGTAGAAAAAACACCAATTGCTGTTTCAGCAACAAGCGCATCACCAATTACAATTTCACACGTACAGTCAACTGAAAACCCTTATCTGCTGGAAGGCGTTGCATCCGGTGACGTTACAGTTACAGTAACCGAAAACGATACAGGTGCTGCAACAGAATATGATTATTCATTTGCAGTGTATAGTGAAGATTCTAGTGGTGCCATAGAACTTGAAGCAGATGCAGTCAAAACAGAAATTACTGTTGTGGACGGAACAGCCACAATTTCCGCAGAAGCTATAGCAGACTATTTTGATGTGAACCTTGGCGAATGTGATACTTTTGACGAGTTTAAATACGCAATAGATAACGCAAATTCTGCATTTACTGCTTCCAGCCGGAATGGCATCTACCTTAAAGTTTACGCAACAAAGAAAACAGCTTAATATCAACAAACAAAACACCACTGCGGCAATGTCATTTAGATAAGAAAAAATATGTTGTTCTGAGGAACGAAGTGACGAAGAATCTTAGTTCTAACAATGTGATTAAGATTCTTACCCTGAAGGGCACGCGTCGCTTCGCTCAGAATGACATTTTAGTTTGTTTTATTAAGTTGATATTTTTCGAAAATACTTAACTTAATGACATTAACCACTGCGGGGGTGTTTTTGTTATAAAGAGGACATATGGTTTTATATAAAGTGCCGATATATGCGGTATCTGCCGTTATAGTGATGATAGTGCTGGGAGCAATCACCTATCTTATGTACAGCCTTTATCATTACAAGCTGCAGGCAATCAATGCAGGACTTGAGGACGACAGAATACAAAAAGAATACTCTGACAAAAACATAATATACGGAAAAATTCTGGACATACTGTCTGGCGCAGTAACTGGGCTGATTTTCTGTGCATTTGCTGTCAGCCTGTATGCACAGAAAAACGGGAATTATTTTCCTATAAAGAATATGGGTACATTCCAGGTGGTAGGCAGCGGCAGTATGGCGCACAAAAACGAAAAAAACACTTATCTGACTGAACATAATCTGGATGACCAGTTCAACACCTTTGATATTATTCTGGTGAATCCTGTCAGCAGTAAAGAAGATTTGCAGTTATATGATGTTGTGGTTTACGAAAAAAACGGACAGCTTATATCACACAGGATAACTGATATTTCAGAGAAAGATGGGAAAACTGCATATACCCTGCGCGGAGACAGCAACCCATACGATGATGCACCTGTTCATTTTGAACAGATTATCGGCAAGTACAGTGGTTTCAAAATCCAGATGCTTGGCATATTTGTTCTTTTCCTCCAGTCTGCACTTGGCTATGTGACTATGGGACTGGTGTTTCTGATTGAACTTATCGCCCCTGTATTTGAAAGAAAAATCGAAAAAGCAGAAAAACAACGTCTGCAGGCAATTAATTCTGCAGCAATAATAAAAACAGAATAAAACTACCTGTACTGCCGCGATTCTGACTTGAATTGTGGCAGTTCTGCATTTATAATCTCAAATATAAGCAGATACCGGACATATTTTTTATTTTCGTAAGCATTCGACATTTTCCGCCTTTATTCCCGTTGATGGTAAATGGTTAAAAATGGTAACATTGTAGTGGTTAATAGAGATGCTTGTCAAACTGTGTATTGCTTATGTAGGAGAAACGAAATGAACAATATTCTGAAAATTCTGTTTTGTGAGCAAAATCCACGGATTATACAGGGACGGCAGCACTTCTTTGGAGAAAAAGGCATAGATGTGCAGTTCTGCGAAAAGGACGGAAACAGGCTGCTGGAAAAGATAAATGACTATCAGCCGGATGTGGTATTTGCCGATGTGTTTCTGGCAGGCATAGATGCCATAGCCGTAAAGGAAAAGGCAACAGAACTTACAAATCCGCCAAAGCTGTTTTTTGCCACCTGCGCTTTTGACAATGAAGACACTGTGCGCCGGGTGATGCAGGCTGGGTTCAGCTATTATTTTCTGAAGCCATATTCCTTTGAAGTGGCTTATTCCAGAATAACAGCGCTGCTGGATATAAGAAAGGAAAGCCGACAGGACAACGACCTGGAAACCAGGGTAACCGCAGTGCTGCACAATATGGGCGTGCCCGCCCACATAAAAGGCTACAGTTTTCTGCGCCAGTCTATCATTATGGCAGTGGAGGACCCGGAGGTAATCAGTCTTGTGACCAAAAGGCTGTATCCCGATATTGCAAAGATGAACAGCACCACCGCCAGCCGCGTGGAACGTGCAATACGCCACGCCATAGAAGTGGCCTGGGACAGAGGCAACGTGGATGTGCTGAACGATTATTTTGGCTACACCATAAACAATATGCGCGGTAAACCTACCAACAGTGAGTTTATTGCCATGATTTCTGACAGACTGCGTCTGGAAAACAAAAAGTACAAAGTCAGCTGACGGCCGGCAAAACAATCTTTATTATGCAGAAAACCCGCAGAAATGCGGGCTTTTTTGTTTTGCAGAATGTGCAGGCCAGCAAATCACCGCTTCTCGGACCGCATAGGGGCGAACCGTGTTCGCCCGCGGATTGCAATTAAATTAATTTTCTGCTCTGTCCGCGTAGGGGCGGCTATCAGTCGCCCTTGGGAAACCACAAACTGTTACTTTGTCATCCTGAACGAAGTGACGCGTAGGGGAACGGCCTCCCGGACGTCCCGGAAAAGAATCCCTCCACCGCAAGCGGTTCCCCTCCCTGAAGGTGAATTGGCTAACGGCCAAGAGAGGCCGGCCTGGGCCGTTAACAAGGGAGGCAAATGACGGTACATACCTATAAGTAGGGGACACCACTGGCCTCGCAAGGATAAACTCGGCCTATTTCACTTCGTGAAATACCATTCCGGCGCTACGCTTGCCCACAACGTCCCGAAAACGGACGAACACAGTTCGCCCCTACGTCCACAGAATCCCCAATAGTCCAACAACATCCCTAAAAAAACGTACAAGGCAAGCGTAATACCGGAGCGGTTTTAACGAATCAATGCTTCACCAACTACAATTTGTTAGTGTCTTTTTCTGACAGATATGGTAAAATAAAAATATATGCACTGAACTATCAATTTTTATGGGTGACAATATGAGTTATTTCGGAAAACTGTATCTGGACAAGGAAAAGGATATTCTGGTTTCTCTTGATATGGAAGGGCAGAAGCTTTCCTATACCATTTTTGCCAACAATCATAAATCTGACAACCTGATAAACAATCTGGCCAGGACTTCCGGCCAGCAGACCAGCGTAAAAGACGGCCGCACCGTGATTCAGGGGGATATTCCCTGCTATATCAAAGGTGACGGCAAGCGCGTGTATATCCTGCGTCTTAACGGCACAAAGCTGGCCAACATCTACCCTGACGGCACAATTGAGGTAAACAGCCTGATACCTGCCATCGCCAAAACACTGATGAGCCAGACAAAGGACTACAAATACTCATTCAGGGAAACACTGGTAAAATCCTATGTGCCGCAGAATGTAAAGCTGTCCACAGACCTGCACACCCACGGCAACGCAAACCTGAACGCGGATATACTGATTGCCCTTGCCATCAAGCATCAGATACGCTATCCACTGTATTACATAAAGAAAATCGACGTAAAGCTGTCCGCCGCACAGCAACAGTTTATTTACAAACAGCGTGCGCAAGTGGAGGACAAACTGGACCTGTCAGGTCTTGAGGGCAAATATCGCGACAGAAAGATTGACGACAATACTTTTATAAATTTTGCAGACCTTATTCTGAACAATATAGAAAACTCCACAGAGAATATAAACAAAGTCCGTATGTCACTGACTATCCTGAAGGACTCACAGGCGGTGTTCACCAATCTGGAAAAGCTGTATCTGTACAGATATGTATTCACCAAAGGCGTTCCATGCGATTACCGCATTGAACTGGCAGGCATGGACAGAATAGAGGATGCAGATGTGCGCAGTTATCTGGAAAGAATGCTGGCAGACAACGCTAACCCAGACTATGCACAGAACACCCTGTATGAAGACACCCTGCTGTGGATTGGCCGCGAATATAGAAAAAAATACATCAGATATGTGGAAATCAGCGACACCACACTGGTGAAAAAAGATGCATCCAACGTGAGAATGCTGCAGCAGATTCACAGAATCCTACCACTGGTAAAAGCAGAAACAGGTGTGGATATCCGTTTTCTGACTGCTATCCGCCGCATTCCTCTTACACTTGTAAAAGAAAACATCACCTCCTCCAACTACCTTACAGACGCAATTCAGGCGCTGAAAGTGGTGTGCAAAGACCCATATGTGGTGGGCAGTGACTTTGTGGGTGAAGAAATAAACGATATTGCCGAGCTGAAAGCAGTTATCCGCGAAATCGTAACCAAAATCGCATCACAGGACAGAAACTGGACAATCCGCATACACGCAGGGGAAAATGACTCGCTGAAAACCAATATGGCCAAATCAATTGACCTGGTGGAACAGTCACTGCTGCCGGGACAGGCTTTTCCATATATGCGTATAGGTCACGGCCTGTACTGTGCCAGCCTGAAAAGCGCCCAGGGCAGACAGCTGATGGAAAAAATAAAAGCCCACGATGTGGTGCTGGAATTCCAGCTGACCAGCAACGTGAGACTGAACAACATCATAGACCTGCGCACACATCCGCTGAAAAGCTATCTGGCAAACGGAATTTCCTGCGTAATGGGCACAGACGGCTGCGGTATGTACGGCACAGACAGTCTGGACGAACAGCTGGCTCTGACCAATCTGCTGAAAATCACCGATGAAGAATTTATGCAGATGAAAAAGGCAGAGGATGCAATTATCGCGCGCCAGACAGAAAACTTTGCAAAGAAAAGTGCAGAGTTTGAAAAACGGCTGGCAGGCAGGACTGTGGCAGAATATTATACAGAAGAACTGCCAAAGGATTTTGACGATATACGCGATGTAAAGTTTGAAATAAACAAGCAGCCGTCCTATCCTGTTTTCAGGGAAAAGGTAAAGGAACTGCCGTGGAACAAATATCCTGTGGTTATCGCCGGTGGCAGTTTCAACAGCGGCAACTCCTCACCAAAGGTAAGTGATGGTGACAAACTGCTGCTGCAAGCACTGCTGGACAACCTGAACCCCGAAAAAGTGTTCTTCATAGTAGGACACAAGCTGCTGGGGCAGGAAAAATATCTTGTTGAAAACAACAGAAATTTTGAAATTTACAGCATTGTTCCGTCACTGATGGACAAAAAGCAACTGCACAGACTGCAGAAAGCAGACATCAGCGGCGTGCGAATTTCCACAGAATCACGGGAAATGGGTATTTACAAATCTTTCAACTATGAGATTTTTGAAAGAAGAAACTGCGCCCTGCTGGCGTTTGACGGCAACTCCTCAATCGCAAATCTGGTGCAGGAAGCCAGAAACGGCAAGGCAAAATCCAGAATATTCATCTATCCCAAATCAGCTATGCTGAAAGCAAAGGCCACTTCCCTGGAGGGCTATGTGACAATCAACGCCACTGCAGATGAGGTAATCAGACGAATCCGCAAAATGGAAGATGATATAGGCACAAAGTTATAAACAAAAACAGGCGGCTCTGTGGAAAACGGAGCCGTTTTATATTGAAAAACTGTTATAACTGATTTAAAATATGATATATCAACTGTTACGGAGAGATTATGCTGCAGACTGTTATTGCTTCTTTCACCGCCTATGTGGCTACAAATATAGATGACCTGTTTCTACTCCTGTTGCTGTATACCCGGACACAGGACAAAAAGCAGAAGAGGCAGATTTTTGCCGGAAGATATGCAGGTACAGGTCTGCTGGTGGCAGCAGGCTGTGCCGGTGCATACGGACTGCAGCTGCTGGCGGAGAGATACCTGTGGATAATGGGATTTGTCCCGATTATATTGGGCATAAAGGAATTTATCAGCAAAGACGAAAACACTGATGAACGTATTGAATACAGGCATAATATGCTGCTGACCACCGCACTGATGACAATAGCTAGCGGACGGGACAACATAGGTGTGTATATTCCCCTGTTTGCAGGGTGGAACGCTTCCCGGCTGATGATAATGCTGGCAGTATTTGCCCTGATGACAGCCCTGTGGTGCACAGCCGGCAAAAAACTGGCAGACCTGCCTGCCCTGCAGAAGATACTGACACAGCACAGAAAAATCATTGTTCCGGCAGTTTACATCGGCCTGGGCATTTATATAATGATAAAATAAAGCGGAGTGATTTCACTCCGCTTTTATTATATTTTTACAAATCGTTCAAAAATAAGTATATTTTCATCTACTGTAGAGTTTACCCCTAACAAAGCACCGCCAGCACCACCGGATAAAGCATTTTTACCCAACTCGTTGGAATATGCTGTAACAAGATGCCAGCCATCAACACCTAGTTCATTCAAAACCATTGTCATTTCTTCGATATTTACTCTGCCAGAATTTGATTTGAATAATCCACCTATATCAGTCATGCTTATTACTTTATATTCATAATATCCAGTATATTCTTTTTCTCTTAACTGCTCTATTCTCGAAAAGTATTTCTCACGACGTTCTTTTAAGCGTTCCTCTTCTTCAAGTCTTTCTTTTTCTTTAATTTTTCTCTTTTCTTCTTCTTTTTTTAATAAAAATGGTTTAATAAATTCTTCAATATTCAAATCATCTGGCAAAATAATATCTCCCATAAAAGTTTCTTTTATGGGAAATGTAGCATTTTCCTTAATATATTGTCTAAACTCAAAACCATCCAATCCATATTCGTATGAAATATCAATAGATTTCATTTACAATGACTCCCCTTTTTAATAGTCAATTTTACAATATCACTTTTAAAAGCAAGCGCAAGCATAAATGTTACAAATTGTAACATTTATATTGTAACAAATTGTTACAATTTATGCAAGAGGTGAGTTGATGATTGGCTTAAAGAATATCCGAAAAAGTCTTAAACTCAATCAACAAAAAGTGGCGATTGATTTAAATATTTCCAGAGAAGCCCTGTCCCATTATGAAAATGGCAAAAGGCAGCCGTCTCTGGAATTGTTATTGCAGATGTCTGAATATTTTAATGTTTCCATCAATTATTTAATCACTGGCAAAGAATTTGAAAAGAAATAGACCTGTAAGCGTTAATCACAAACACTTACAGGTTTTTTATGTATATTTTCCTGTTATTATCCCAAACTAACATAAAATTCCACAATTATTCAAGGAGATATGTTATGAGAGCAACAGGAGTTGTGAGAAGGATAGATGA
>CAZYSS010000004.1:0-54788 GCA_964649845.1 uncultured Oscillospiraceae bacterium | reverse complement strand
GAAGATGGAACCCTAAAATGGCTGAATACATCTTCACAGAAAGAAACGGTATCTATATCATCGACCTGCAGAAAACAGTAAAAATGCTGGACACTGCTTACGATTTTATCAAAGATGTAGCTGCTGAAGGTGGCGAAATCCTGTTCGTAGGCACAAAGAAACAGGCTCAGGAAGCTATCAGAGAAGAAGCTGAAAGATGTGGTATGCATTTCGTTAACGCAAGATGGCTTGGCGGTATGCTGACAAACTACAAAACAATTCAGAAAAGAATTGCACGTCTTGAACAGCTGAACAAAATGAAAGAAGACGGTACATTCGATCTTCTGCCTAAAAAAGAAGTTATCAAACTTGAACTTGAAATCGAAAAACTCGAAAAGTTCATGGGCGGTATCAAAAACATGGGCACACTTCCTAAAGCTATGTTCATCGTTGACACAAGAAAAGAAAAAATCGCAGTAGCAGAAGCAAGAAACCTGGGTATCCCAGTTGTTGCTATTGTTGATACAAACTGTGATCCAGATGAAGTTGACTATGTAATTCCTGGCAACGACGATGCTATCAGAGCAGTTAAACTGATCGCTGGCGCTATGGCTGACGCTGTTATCGAAGGCCGTCAGGGCGAACAGAATGTTGCAGAAGAAACTGAAGAAGTAGCAGAATAATTATTTGGTTTATAAAAAATTATAAATAAATACAACAGGAAATTTATAATAGTTGGAGGAACAAATTATGGCATTTACAGCTAAAGATGTTAAAGAGCTTCGCGAACGCACAGGTTGCGGTATGATGGATTGCAAAAAAGCTCTTACAGAAACAAACGGTGATTTCGAAAAAGCTATCGAATACCTGAGAGAAAAAGGTCTGGCAGCTGCAACTAAAAAAGCTGGCAGAATCGCTGCTGACGGTATGGTATACGCTACAGTTGATAAAGAAAACAAACTGGGTGTTGTTGTTGAAGTTAACTCTGAAACAGACTTCGTTGCTAAAAACGAAATGTTCCGTGAATTCGTAGCTGACGTTGCAGCAGTTGTTGCTAAAGAAAACCCAGCAACAGTTGAAGAACTGCTTACAAAAGCTATGCCAAACGGTGACACAGTTGAAGCTGCTCTGCAGGAAAAAATCCTGGTTATCGGCGAAAACCTGAAAATCCGTCGTTTCGTAAGATACGAAGGTCCATGTGTAGCTTACATTCATGCAGGCGGCACACACGGTGTTCTTGTAAACTTTGAAGTTTCTGACGAAGTATTCGCAAACCCAGCTTTCGAAGCATACGGTAAAGATATCGCTATGCAGATTGCTGCTGCAAACCCAGCTTACCTGAACAAAGCTGATGTTCCTGCAGAAGTTCTGGAAAAAGAAAAAGAAATTCTCACACAGCAGGCTATCAACGAAGGTAAACCAGCTGCTATCGCAGAAAAAATGGTTGCAGGCAGAATTGCTAAATACTACAAAGAAAACTGTCTCGTAGAACAGGCATTTGTTAAAGATGATAAGCAGACAATCACTGCTTACACAAACGCTACAGCTAAAGAACTGGGCGGCGACATCAAAATTCTTGCATTCACACGTTTTGAAAAAGGTGAAGGCATTGAAAAGAAAGTTGATGACTTCGCAGCAGAAGTTGCAGCTATGTCTAAATAATTAGAAACCTATGTTGAAAAATCCCTTATGGAAGCAATTCCATAAGGGTATTTTTTATAATAATTTAAAATTGTTAAAAGCCTGGTTGCATTATACAACCAGGCTTTTATCGTGATTAAGATTATATATAAGAATATGATGTATAAAAGTGTGTTTTTTACTGTCAGGTAAATTGGTGTTTTATTAACTGTTAGTAAGATTAGAACCGGCTTAATCAGCGTCATTGTGGGTTATCATAACAAAAGGGTAAGGTTCATCTGTATCTGTGGTATATTCAGCCTCAACAATAACCTCATCTCCAACGAATAAGTCGGATGGTATGGATAAAGTCAAATCTGTAATCTCAAAAATGACCTCACTGTTTGCACCACCATAGTAGATAATTGTAATGGTTGTATCAGTGATTTCGGTGATTTCGCCCGTATATGTCTTGTGAATGAGTTTAGGCTCCGACTTATTACAACCTGCCAAAGCAAGCAAACAAACCAACACTAAAAGCATGGCTGTCAACCTTTTCATACAATCACACTCCTTTGTCGAATTCAAATTAATTTAACTGATTATATACTATCATAACAAGGCTGAATAAGCAACAACAGGCATAGCATTATAGTATGCTATGCCTATAAATTTATTATAAGTACGGCACAATTATTATAAATCGCTGTCTTCATCAAATTCTTTCTGTGAATCAAGGAACATTGTATTCATATTGATTTTTGCAAAGCTGTCTTTCAAAACATCCTTGTCATATCCCAATTGTTCACATACCTGATTGTTGATTGCGGCAAATGTATGTGCACTTCTGATTACAGGTACATCAATCGGGCATTTTTCTTTTATCAGCAATTCTTCAGCCAGCTGCATAAATTCAGCATCACCATCTTTGTAAAGACTGCCCATACCCATAAATGCACCATTTATTGTAAATGCGTGGGAACCAGTGAACTGCGGAATACCTGCAGCAGTAAAAACAGGGGAGATTTCCATTTCGGCACTCATTACTGTGTTGTCTGTAGGTGTGAGTACAGCGTCAACTTTCTGCTCAATAAGATATTGTGCAGCAGCAAGCACATCAGCTTTACTGCCAGGATTGGTTTCCACCCATTCAATCCCCATATTATCCAGATATTGTTTTGCTTCATTTATCGGCATTTTTGAGGAGAATTCAGCACTGTTGTAAAGCAGACCAATCTTTTTTGCATCAGGTATTGCTGCAAGAGCCACCTGTGCCAGTCTGCCACCATCAAGAGAATCAGAAGTGCCTGTTATATAAAGACCAGGGTGTTCAAATGAATCGATTACCCCTGCACTTATCGGGTCTGAAACTGCGCGGAAAAGCATATTTATTTTGTTTTCAGCCAATATATCTTTCATTGCTACAGTAGGCGGTGTGGCTATACTGATTACCAGGTCTACTTTGGCATCTGCCAGTTCCTGACCAATTTTTTTCATCAGTTCCATATCAGCCTGTCCATCATAAACATAGTTTTCGTAATCAAATTCTATGTTGTATTTTGTACCCAATTCTTTCAGACAGTTTTTTGCACCAAGTTCGATGCGGTTAAGTGATGCGTGGTCTGTGTATTTTACAATACCGATTTTGTAACTTTTCTTCATAATATACCTCGAAAATAGCAAAGCTTGTTTATAGACAATTATACAACTGTTTATATAAAAATACAAATATCAAAGAATATAAATATCACCTTCGTTAGCGGCGAATGTATTATCAAAGACTGTTTTTGCTTCATTAACAAACTGTTGGGGTGATTTTTCCGGCCAGAAATGGGTTATTATCAACTTTTTTACACCGGCTTCTCTGGCTATGGTGGCTGCTTGCCTTGCTGTAAGATGACTGTTGATTTCAGGGAAACCGTCAGAAACCAATAAGCTTGCTTCTGACAAAAGGATATCAGCATTTTTTGCAAATTCAACTATATTGTCTTTTGCGGCATATGATGTGTCTGAAGTATATACAAAAGTGCTTTTGCCGTCTGTGATTCTGACAGCATAAGTTTCCATCGGATGAATTACAGGCATAAAGTCAATTTTAAGATTACCTGTATTGAGAACAGTATTTTTATCTATGGCAGAGTATGTACAGTAGGCATTTGTTTCACTGCAGATATCGTCATAAATAACCTGTGGGGAAGCTGGCATATAAACAGAAACGGGTTTTTCAAGTCTTTTCTGTCCGTGGAATACAAGTGACGCATATTGAATATTGAACAGGTCGTTGTAATGGTCGCGGTGCAGATGGCTGATAATAACAGTAAGATTTTCAAGTTCCCGTGGATATTTCAGCATTCTGTGGCTGCCGCTGCCGCAATCCAGCATAATCCTGCTATTTCCGTCAGTGATAAGAAATCCGGGACAGTTGTGATTATCGGTATTATATGGTGACTGGGTACCTAAAATTTTTATTTCCATAAATAGCCTCCTGTATTTTATATTTATATTATATCATCTGATAACAGCAAATCAAACAAATTAATTTCACACCAAATATTACAATAAATCTTTACTTTACACCCAAAATATAGTAAAATAAGATAAAATAATGTGTTTAAAACGGGGTGTAGAAAATGTCTATCAAATATAAAAGAGTTTTAATCAAATTAAGCGGTGAGGCACTTGCAGGCGACAAAGGCTTTGGTCTTGATTATCCTACAGTTCTTGAAATCTGCAGAAATATCAAAGCAGCACATGACCTTGGTGCAGAAATTGCTATCGTAGTTGGCGGTGGTAACTTCTGGCGTGGCCGTTCTTCCGGTGATATGGAAAGAACAAGAGCTGACCAGATTGGTATGCTGGCAACAGTTATGAACGCTCTTTCTGTAGCAGATGCTCTGGAACATCTGGGCGTTGAAGTAAGAGTACAGGCAGCACTGCAGATGCAGCAGGTTGCTGAACCATATATCAGAAACCGTGCAACAAGACATCTGGAAAAGGGCAGAGTAGTTATCTTTGCATGCGGTACAGGTAACCCATTCTTCTCCACAGATACAGCAGCAGCATTGAGAGCAGCAGAAATCAATGCTGATATTATCTTCAAAGCAACAATGGTAGACGGTGTTTACGATAAAGACCCTAAAAAATACCCTGATGCTGTTAAATACGATACACTTTCATTCACACAGGTTCTCAATGACCAGCTGAATGTTATGGATATGACAGCTGCAACAATGTGCCGTGACAATAAACTGCCAATTCTTGTATTCGATATGGCAGAAGGCAATTTTGTTAAAGCTATCAAAGGCGAAACTATAGGCACATTAGTTAACGAATAAGGAGATTTACAATTATGACAAAAGCATATGAAGATAGAATGACCAGTGCTGTAAAGCACCTTGAAAGTGAATATTCATCAATCCGTGCAGGCAGAGCTAACCCAGGTGTTCTGGATAAAGTTACTGTAAGCTACTACGGCACAGAAACACCTATCAATCAGGTTGCTACAGTTTCTGTAACAGAGGCAAGAACACTTTCTATCCAGCCTTGGGACAGAAGCCTTCTTAAACCTGTTGTAAAAGCTATCCAGATGTCAGACATCGGCATCAATCCGATAGATGATGGTATTTCTATCCGTCTTGTTTTCCCAGCTCCAACAGAAGAACGCAGAAAAGCTCTGGTTAAAGATGTTAACAAACTGGCTGAAGAAGCAAAAGTTGCTGTAAGAAACATCAGACGTGATGCTATGGATAAGTTCAAAGCAGCTAAAAAAGCTAACGAACTCACAGAAGATGACCAGAAGAAACTGGAAGAAAAAATGCAGAAAATTACAGATAAATTCATCAAAACTATCGATGAAGTAGCTGCTAAAAAAGCTAAGGAAGTTATGGAACTGTAATTTATCAGTCTGTCATAAAAGGGCATATGGTTTAATATGCCCTTTATTTTTTCATTATATTGATTGAGGATACAAATGGACAAAAATATTGTTATTCCTAAACATATAGGTATTATTATGGACGGCAACGGCCGCTGGGCAAAAAAGAGAATGCTGCCAAGAAATATGGGTCACAAAAAAGGTGCAGAGGTTTTTCAGGATATTACAAAATATTGTAATGAACTAGGGCTGGAATCTGTTACCTTCTATGCTTTCTCCACCGAAAACTGGAAAAGACCTGTGGAAGAAGTAAACGGTATTATGGAACTGCTTAAAGAATACCTTATAAAAGCATTCGACTACGAAAAAGAAAACAACAAAGTTGTTTTTCTTGGCGATAAATCAGCTTTCAGCGGAGAATTGCTTGAACTGATGCTAGATATAGAAAACAAAACAAAAGACAGAACAGGTATGACACTGAATATCGCCCTGAACTATGGTGCAAGAAATGAGATTGTTCACGCAACAAAAAATATTGCACAGATGGTTAAAAACGGGGAAATTGATATCGATGATATAAATGAAGAGCTTTTCAGCAACAATCTTTATACAAAAGGTCAGCCTGACCCTGATTTTATCCTTCGTCCAAGCGGAGAAAAACGTATTTCAAACTTCCTGCTGTGGCAGATTGCCTATTCAGAGTTTGTTTATATGGACGTTCTCTGGCCTGACTTTACAAGAAAAGACATGGATGAAGCAATTATAGAATTCAACAGGAGAAACAGACGCTTTGGCGGTGTTTAATGGTAACTGATTATGAAAACGAGAATAATATCCGGTGTGGCGGGAATAGTGGTATTGCTTGCGGTACTGACACAGTTTCATACATGGATTGCAAATACAGTGATATATCTTCTTTATGCAATAGCAGTACATGAGATACACAATGCATTTAAAGATAAAAATGTAATGGCAACAGAAATTCTGCTGGATCTGGTAGGATTGCTGATGATTGTTGTGCCAAATTATTATACATATACTAATTTTCTTCCTGTGGCAGCAGTGTTGGCTGTAGGTTTTGCATTTATAGTAGTGCTTAATTTTGACAGTATAAATTTCACATCAATCGCATCAGAAATAGCTTTCAGCCTTTATGCTTTGGTTGGTTTCTATTCCATTATCAGATTCAAGATGCTTCTTCCATATACACCTTTTGGCTGGGACGGTGCATTTCTGTTCCTTATGGTTTGCGCAATTGCCTGGGGCGGTGATGTGTTTGCATATTTTGCCGGCTATTTTTTTGGCAAAAACAAGCTTGCACCAAGATTAAGCCCTAAAAAAACAAAAGAGGGTGCAGTTGGCGGCATTATAGGTTCTGTTGTAATCAGCTGGATATTTATGCTGGTTTACAGTAATATCAAACCTTTGCTTGAAGGTGTTTCAGTTGAGTACAGCTTCACAGCAGAGCAGATGATTGCCGTTGGTATTATTGCAGCTATGGGCTCTGTGGTTGGTATAGTAGGGGACCTGTTTGCTTCAGCAGTTAAAAGACAGGTTGGCATCAAAGATTATGGTAATCTTATGCCTGGTCATGGAGGTGTAATGGACCGTTTTGACAGCGTGTTGCTGGTTGCTCCGCTAGTGTCATCATTCCTTGACTTTGTTATAGCGGCAGGAGGAATATTCAATGTATAAAAATATAATCCTTTTAGGTTCAACAGGTTCTATAGGCACACAGACACTGGATGTATGTCGCAAACACAATATCAATGTTGTTGCTCTTTCTGCCAACAGAAGTGTGGATATAATTGAGCAGCAGATAATTGACTTCAGACCGGAATATGTTTGCTTAACAGATGAAACAGCAGGTAATAATTTTAAAGCAAGGGCAGAAGAACTGGGTGTAAAACTGCTCATAGGCAAAAAAGGACTGGAACAGCTTGCACAGCTGGATGTTAAAGATACAGTGGTGCTGAATGCTGTTGTTGGCATTGCCGGTCTGGCAGCCACTCTTGCAGCTATTGAAAGCGGCAAGGATGTTGCATTGGCAAATAAGGAAAGCCTTGTAACAGGCGGTAAACTGGTTATGGAAGCAGTCAAGCGCAATGGTGTAAAATTGCTGCCGGTGGATAGCGAACATTCCGCTATTTTCCAGTGCCTGCAGGACCCATACAGTGCAAAGAAGCTTAAAAAGATTATTCTTACAGCTTCAGGCGGTCCTTTCTTTGGCTATACAAAAGAGCAGCTGGAAACAGTTACAAAAGCCCAGGCGCTTAAACACCCTAACTGGTCTATGGGCTCCAAAATCACTATAGACTCTGCATCACTTATGAATAAAGGTCTGGAGCTTATTGAAGCTGTATGGCTGTTTGATGTAAAACCGGCTGATGTGCAGATAGTTGTGCATAGACAGAGTATTATCCACTCTGCAGTTCAGTATGTGGACAACAGTGTTATTGCACAGCTTGGTGTTCCTGATATGCGTCTGCCAATTCAGTATGCAATTACATACCCGGACCGTTTTGACTGTCCGGCAGCAGAGCTTGATTTCTTTGCTATGAAAGACCTTACATTTGCACCTGCAGACCCTGATACATTCCTGTGTCTCAAGGCTGCTATGGAGGCGATTGACAGGGGTGGCCTTTATCCTTGTGCGGTAAACGGGGCAAACGAAAGGGCAGTGCAGCTGTTCCTTGACGATAAAATCCAGTTTGCTGATATTGGCCGTATTGTTTATAAAGTTCTCGCTCATTTTAATTTTTCCAGTGAATATACTTTAGAAGAAGTGTTTGAAACTGACAGACAGGCGAGAGCTTTTGTAGACGCACAATTATTAAAATAGAGGTTTTTGAGATTTAATGAGTATTATTGTTTCTGTTCTGGTTTTTGGTGTGGTAATAATGATTCATGAGCTGGGTCATTTTATTATGGCAAAAGCCAGTGGAATAAAAGTAAATGAGTTCAGTATCGGTATGGGCCCACAGCTTTTCGGAAAAACCATAGGCGATACTGAATATTCAATCCGCGCCCTGCCTATTGGTGGTTATGTGGCTATGGAGGGCGAGGATGAAGAAAGTGATGCAGAGGGTGCTTTTAACTCTGTACCTGTACAGATGCGTATAGGTGTGGTTGTTGCAGGCGCTGTTATGAATATGATTCTTGGCTTTATTGTCCTGTTTTATCTCACTGCATCACAGACTGCCATCACCAGCCGCACTGTAAGCAGCTTTTATGAAGGTGCTATGACAGCACAGACAGGTTTGATGGTGGATGATGAGATTATTGCGATAAACGGCCGCAGATGCTACATTGCCAATGATATTATCTACGAATTTGCCCGCACACAGGATGGTGTTGCTGATTTTACAGTTATCCGAAATGGTGAAAAGGTAGAGCTTGAAAATGTAACCTTTGAGACATATGTGGATGAAGAAACAGGTTTGAAACAGATGATAATAGATTTCACTGTTTATCCTGTGACCAAAACTATATCAAGTGTTACAAAAGAGGCTTTCAACTGGACTATCAGTCTGGCAAGAACTGTTTTCCTCAGCCTTGTTGACCTGATTACAGGCAATGTGGCTATCAATCAGATGTCTGGCCCTGTGGGTATTGTTTCAACAATCAGTGAAGCCGTAAACTATGGTTTGGAATCTGTGCTGATGATTCTCGCTTTGATTACTATCAATCTTGGTGTATTCAATCTTTTGCCTGTTCCGGCATTGGATGGCGGCAGACTGGTTTTCCTGCTGATTGAACTTGTACGCGGCAAACCGATAGACCAGAAATATGAAATGTGGGTGCACGGTGCCGGTATGGTAGTGCTGCTGGCATTTATGGCTTTTGTGACTTTCAGTGATATTACAAAATTCTTCGCATAATGGTGAAAAATATGAGACATGAAAAAAGACAGGTAAAAGTAGGCAATATTTATCTTGGTGGCAACAATCCTATTCTTGTACAGAGTATGCTGAATGTTAAATCAAATGATGTTGCAGGCAATGTACGGCAGGCAGTTGCTCTTGAAAAAGAAGGCTGTCAGATTGTACGTATAAGTGTACCATCCCTGGAGGATGTGCGCCTGATTGAAGCTATCAAAAAGGAAATAAAGATTCCTCTGGTGGCTGATATTCATTTTGATTACAGGATAGCACTTGCTGCTGTTGAAGCAGGTGTTGATAAAGTGCGTATCAATCCTGGCAACATTGGTGATGACGACAGGGTAAAACGGGTAGTAAAAGCTTGTCAGTCACACAATGTTCCAATCAGAATCGGCGTAAATGCAGGCAGTCTTGAAAAACATATCCTTGCAAAACACGGTGCACCAACACCTGATGCGCTATGCGAAAGCGCTATGTATCATATAAGACTTCTGGAAAAATTTGATTTCAATGATATTATAGTTTCTATCAAATCTTCCAATGTTCCTACAATGGTGCAGGCATACCGCCAGCTGGATTCTATGTGTGACTATCCATTGCATCTTGGGGTTACAGAGGCAGGTACATATCGTATGGGACTTATCAAGTCCGGTATGGGTATCGGGGCATTGCTGATGGATGGTATTGGTGACACATTGAGAGTAAGCCTTACAGACTCACCATTGAAAGAAATTCCTGCAGGCTTTGATATTCTCCGTGCAGCAGGATATAAAGTACCTGGTCCGGAAATTATTTCCTGTCCTACCTGCGGCAGAACAAACCTGGATGTGGCAGCAATCGCAACACAGGTTGAAGAAAGGTTAAAAGGTATCAATAAAGACATTAAAGTTGCTGTTATGGGATGTGCAGTAAATGGCCCTGGTGAAGCAAGAGAGGCTGATATAGGCATCGCCTGCGGTGTTGACAATGCTGTGCTTTTCAAAAAAGGTGAAAAGGTAAAAGTTCTCAAAGGTGACTTTATTGATGAATTTGTAAAAGATATTTACAGTTATTTAGAGGAAAAAAGTGAGTAATTTAATACTTTCAATTTTTAATGATTACAACAATCCTAATTATATAAATGAATTCAACGGGGTTATGCTTGAAAAGATAGATGTAACCCGTAAAAATTCACATATTTCAGCCGTGATTTCATCATCACGGCTTATCCCTTATGTGGCAGTAGAGGATTTTGCTGCCTTTCTGGCAAATAAATACCCGGAATATTCCATATCAATTCTAAATAAATTTGATTTCGGGACTTTTTCCACAAGACATCTGATGACTCTGGTACAGCATTTCTGTGATAATATATCAAATATTCCTGTGAATTTTTTCAAAAATTCAGAAGTGAGTTTTGATAATAACCTGATGTATGTTACAGTGAGCAAAGGTTATGGTTTTCTCAAAGGCTGTGATTTTGAAAACGCATTTTCAGAATATATACTGCGGATGACAGGGACTATTATTCCTGTACGTCTTGTTAAAACAGAGTGCGAAGAAGAAAACGAACCGGCTGTCATTCTTCCGCCTGTGGTAAAAATGGTGGAGAAAAAAGCACAGTATACAGACTTTACAATTGATGGACTTGACATCAAAGATAATTCTGTAAAAGTATTTATGGGCAAATATACAGCCCCTAAAAATGTTATATCTATAGATGATGCTCTTACCCAGAATGGAAAAGTTATGGTCTGGGGTAAAGTTTTTGCTGTTGCACAGCAGGGGAACTTCAGAAAAATTTATATTTATTCCATTACAGACGGCACAAATTCTATCAATGTCAAAATTCTTCTTGACCCTAATGAAAAGAATTTTGATAAATATGACAGCGTGAAACCGGGTATGCATTTCCTTGTGCGCGGTGACTGCCAGATGGACAAGTATGAGCGCGATTATGTAATTATGCCGTACGACATTATTACGTTTGACCTGAAACCTAAAAAGGACAATGCTGAAGTAAAACGTGTAGAACTGCATCTGCATACAAAGCTTTCTGCAATGGATGCGCTGATTGCGCCGGATGAAGCTGTGCGTTATGCATATAAACTGGGGCACAGGGCAGTTGCCATTACAGACCACGGTGTAGCACAGGGCTTCCCTCAGGCTATGCTGGAATGTGATAAAATTCAGAAGGAAGACCCTGAGTTTAAAGTTATTTACGGCTGTGAAGGTTATCTGGTAGACAATGTTGTAAATGTTTATCAGGGCGATACCACGGGTAAATTAAGAGAAACAGAATTTGTTATCTTTGACATAGAAAGCACTGGTCTTAACCCAAACAGTGAAACTATCACAGAAATAGGTGCCATCCGTTGGAAAGACGGGGAAGTGCTGCAGGAATTCCACACATATGCAGACCCCGGCAAACCTATTCCTGCAAATATTGTTCAGCTTACAGGCATCACTGATGATATGGTAAAAGGTGCTCCAGGCCAGAAACAGGCTATGGAGATGTTTAAAGATTTTATTGGTGACAGTATTCTCGTGGCACATAATGCTGCAGGATTTGACGTAAACTTTTTAAAAGTAAATGCTGCGAAAGTGGGAATTGAGTTTAAATATCAGTTCCTTGATACACTGCCACTGGCAAGAAATCTTCTGCAGGATCTAAAAAATCATAAGCTTGATACATTAGCTGGACACTATAACCTTGGTAATTTCAATCACCATCGTGCAACTGATGATGCTATAATGCTTTCCAGAATTTTCTATGGACTTATAGAAGACCTGGAAAAACAGGAAATATATGATATTGAAAAAATAAACTCAGATTTGAGCAGTACTGAAAAACTGCCAAGAAGAAGCAATCATATTATTCTTCTTGCAAAATCACAGATTGGGGTTAAAAATCTGTATAAGCTTATTTCCTTTGGGCATCTGAATTACTTTTTCAAAACACCACGTATGCCCAAAAGTGAAATAATAAAACACAGAGAGGGTCTGATTATCGGTTCAGCCTGTGAAGCAGGTGAGCTTTACAGAGCTATTGTGGACGGCAGAAGCTATGATGAACTGCTTAAAATTGCTGATTTTTATGATTTTCTTGAGATACAGCCTCTTGGCAACAATGAATTTATGGTTCGTGACGGCAAAGTAGAGTCAAATGCTGTTCTTGAAGAATATAATAAGCTGATAGTGCGTCTTGGTGATGAACTGGGCAAGCCGGTGGTTGCTACAGGTGACGTGCACTTCCTTTCTATGGAGGATGCACAGTACCGTGCTATTCTTATGGCTGGTATGGGTTTTTCAGATGCAGACCAGCAGGCACCGCTTTATTTCAGAACCACTGAAGAAATGCTGAAAGAATTCAGCTATCTTGGTGAAGAAAAAGCATATGAGGTTGTAGTAACAAATACAAATCTTATTACAGACATGATTGAACCGGGAATCCGTGCTATACCAAAAGGCACATTCCCGCCAAGTATTGATGGCGCAGAAGAAGAACTGCGCGAAGCCACATATAAAAAGCTGCACAATCTTTATGGGGAGAACCCTCCGCAGCTTATTGTTGAACGAGTGGAAAAAGAGCTTAACAGCGTTATTCAGCATGGTTATGCTGTTCTTTATGTAATTGCCAAAAAGCTTGTAGCCAACAGTGAGGAAAACGGCTATCTGGTAGGTTCCCGTGGGTCTGTTGGTTCATCATCACTGGCGTTTTTCTCCGGTATTTCAGAGGTTAATCCGCTGCCGCCGCACTGGCTGTGCAAAAAATGCCGCTATTCAGATTTCAATGTGCCTAAAGAAGTGCTTACAGGCTTTGACCTGGAAGACAAGTACTGTCCTGTTTGCGGTGAAAAAATGTATGGTGACGGCAATGATATCCCGTTTGAAACTTTCCTTGGTTTCAATGGCGACAAGGAACCGGATATTGACCTTAACTTTTCCGGCGAATATCAGTCTCAAGCACACCGCTATACAGAAGACCTGTTCGGTCACGAATATGTATTTAAAGCCGGCACAGTTTCTGCTCTGCAGGACAAGACTGCATATGGCTATGTAAAGAAATATCTTGATGAACGTGGTCTGACTAAAAACAAAGCTGAAGAAAACCGTCTTACACTTGGCTGTTCCGGTGTAAAGAAAACCACCGGTCAGCACCCTGGCGGTATGGTTGTTGTACCATCCAATTACGAAGTATATGATTTCTGTCCGGTACAGCATCCGGCAGACTCAAAAGAAAAAGGTGTTATAACAACACACTTTGAATTTAAATATTTACACGATACCCTGCTTAAGCTTGATATTCTTGGACACGATGTTCCTACAATGTATAAACATCTGGAAGACCTGACCGGTATCAAAATGGCGGATGTACCGATGAATGACAAGCGTGTCTATAAAATGCTTACAAGCACAGAGCCTATAGGTGTATCACCGGATGATATCCAGAGCCAGACTGCCACTTTTGGTATTCCTGAACTGGGTACAGACTTTGTACGCCAGATGCTTATAGAGGCACAGCCGCAGACTTTTGCTGACCTTATACAGATTTCCGGCCTTTCACACGGCACAGACGTATGGATTGGCAATGCACAGGAACTTATAAAAAACAAAACCTGTACAATTTCAGAAGTTATCGGTACACGTGATGATATTATGCTCACTCTTATCAAAAAGGGTGTAGATAAAGCCAAAGCTTTCAAAATTATGGAAATAACCCGTAAGGGCAAAGCGGCAAAAGAATTCAACGCAGAAACTGAAGATATGCTGCGTGGCCACGGGGTAGAAGACTGGTATATTGAAAGCTGTAAAAAAATCAAATATATGTTCCCTAAAGCTCACGCTGTCGCCTATCTTATGGCTGCAATTCGTCTTATGTGGTTCAAGCTGTATTATCCGATAGAATTCTACGCTACATATTTTACAGTACGTGGTGAAGCTATTGATTATGAAGCAGCTGTTGGCGGCAGGGCACTTGCAACTAAAAAGCTTAAGGATGTTACAGCAAGACTACGTATAGAAAAAACAGCAAAAGATGAAGAATTGCGCACATCACTGCAGATGGTTTGTGAAATGCTGGCCCGCGGCTATGAATTCCTGCCTATCAAGCTTGGGGAAAGTCAGGCCAAAAAATATGCAGTAGTAGATGGTAAAATCCGCCTGCCATATATGTCGCTTAAAGGTGTAGGCGAAACTGCTGCGATGCAGCTGGAAAATGCTTGCAGAGAAAACACAGAGTTCCTTTCTGTAGAAGATTTCCAGAAAGCCTCAGGTGTTTCTTCTGCGGTTATAGACACACTTTACGAAGTTGGCGCATTGGGTGATATGCCAAGAACAAACCAGGTATCATTCTTTACAGATTAAGAGGTGATTTTTTGAATATAGGTATTTCTACAGGATGTTTTTTTCCACGGAATCCTGATGAATCGCTGAAAGCTATAGGGATGCTTGGTGCAAAAAGCACAGAGGTATTTTTCAATACAGACAGTCAGCTGAATGAAAGTTATCTGTATAATCTGAAAAACATTGCAGAACAGTATGGTATAAGGGTGATTTCAGTTCATCCTTTTACCTCTGCTATAGAAACATTTATGTTCTGGGCCAAAACTGAACACAAGCTGGAAGATTCTATAATATATTATGAAAAGTATTTCAGGGCCTGCCAGATACTTGGTGCACAGTATGTTGTGATACACGGCTGCCATGACTGGGCGGAATATATGAGTATGGAGAAATATACACAAATATTCAATCTCATCTCCCGTAAAGCCAGGGAGTACGGCGTGTACGTGTGTCAGGAAAATGTGGTAAAATACAAATGCGGATATATTGAAAACCTGCACAAATTCAGGCAATATGCAGATGAAGATGTGAAATTCGTATTTGATATCAAACAGGCTGTAAGGGCAAAACAGGATATTTATGAAATGGTTGACCTTATGGGAGACAGAATCAGCCATATTCATATCAGTGATTTTACAATGGAAGAAAACAGTCTGCTTCCCGGTACAGGCAATTTTGATTACAAAAAGCTTTTTGAATATGTATCAGAAAAGTATGGTGTGAACGATATTCTTATTGAGGTTTATAAAGAGAATATTCCGGAAGAAGACAGTCTTGTTGATTCTCTTGAATTATTGAAAAATATAATCTGACTATTGCTTTAAACTGAATAAATATATACAATTAATTACAGGAATAATAAATTCAGAGGTTTATATTATGAAATGTCCATTTTGTGGTGGCTATGACAGCAAAGTTGTTGACTCCAGACCAACAGAAGACGGTGAAAGAATCCGCAGACGCAGAGAATGTATCAGTTGCGGTAAAAGATTTACCACATTTGAAATAGTTGAAACAACTCCTATTATGGTTAAAAAGAAAGATGGTTCTATCCAGGCTTTCAACCGCGACAAACTTCTCAACGGTATGATAAAGTCTTGCGAAAAACGCCAGGTTTCTATTCAGGACCTGGAAAAAGCTGTTGACCGAATTGAATACAAAATAGTCAACAGCCTTAAAACTGAAATATCTTCAGTTGACCTGGGTGAAATGGTAATGGAAGAACTTAAAAAGCTGGATGAGGTTGCTTATGTTCGCTTTGCATCTGTTTACAGACAGTTCAGCGATGTAAATACATTTTTTGAAGAACTCAGCGAACTGCTCAAAAAGAAAAACGGCTAATCAACAGCTATGGTATAATCATTTATCTGATTCAGCGTTATCAGCGCTTCTATGCTGTTTTTTCTGCACTCATCTGCATTGTTGTTTAATATGCTGTTTTCCAGCAAAAGAATATTTGTTTCCAATTGATGTATATGCTCCTTGTTTATAAAAAACTGGAGCATATTTTTTTTGTCGAAAAATCTGTTTTTAATGCTTTTTATTGTGATTTCATCATTTTCAGAGATGGTTTGTATAGTATTGTATTTTTCTATGGATGCAATCAGTTGCCGGATTTCACTTCTGGTATATAAATATGATGCCAGGGCACCTGCAATAATAAAAAGATATATTGCAACACATATTCTGAAATGTTTCATATTTTCTCCTTGAGTGTAATGTTGTATTGTCCGTCACCGTCTATCAGCAACAGCAGTATATCAGTTATGTTTTTTCTTTCCTTATCCAGAATTTTCTCCACATAGCTGCCGTCCTTTTTTACATAGTTCAGGTTTTCATATCTTGGTTTGCCGTCTACAATAATATCAAAAGGAGGAATATCGGCTTTGTCTATATTAGTTTTGGAGTTCGGGTCAGGGTATATATTTATTGTGCCTGTAGTCTCAACTATTGCCAGTTTAACCTCTTCAAGATAAAAAATATCCTTGGAGCGCATAGCTTCCATAATATCGTTTACAGTAAATCGCAGTTCGTTCATAATATCCTGCTGTATAATTCCATTATATACCAGCACTTTAGGCGTCCCCTGTGTCAGCTGTGCAATTTTTTCATTTTTTCTTGCAACAACAGATATAAAAACCTCATAACACATAATAATCAATATAGGTACAACAGAATAAAGCAAGGGCAGTTCCGGGGCTTCTATTACAATAGAAGTAAGATTTGATATAAGCATGGTTGATACAAAATCACTTGGCTGGAACTCACCCAGATTTTTTTTGCCCATAATTCGCAGTGAAAACATAGCGATAACATACATTATGGTAGTTCTCAGGATTATAGAAATCATAAAATCACCTCTGTTTAGTATTGCTTTGTTGTGTAAAAATAAACATAAAGACTACACTATACAGGGGTGATAGGATATGGATGATAAATTATTTGCTTCAATTGAAAAGAATAAAGCTTATTTTGATAATTTTTTTGATAGTTCTGTAGATTACTTTTTCAAACCGGTAAAGATTTTTGATTGCAACTGTGCAGTGGTAATGTGTGAGGACCTTGTAGATTCACTTAAACTATGGCAGGTTTTTCTGTCACCATTAAACAATTTATCTGGAGAGAAAAGCGGACTGGAAGTATTTGAATATATAAAAAACCATACAACCATACCATTTAATCCTTCACCTGTGGACAATTTCAATCAGTCTATGTTTTTTCTGACTGCAGGTTTTGCGCTGCTGTTTATAGATGGTGTGGACAAGGCTATGGTAATGCCTGTACAGGGTTATCCGGCAAGGGGAGTAGATAAGCCTACAAATGAAGGTAATCTGCGCGGCTCAAAGGAAAGCTTTACAGATACAGGCAGAAAAAATATGGGGATGATACGCCGCCGTATACGCAGCAATAATCTTGTTATCACAGCAATGCAGATTGGCGCGAAAACAAAAACAGAAATCACAGTATATTATCATACTGACTATTGCCCACAGAATCTGGCAGAAAAAGTAATTGAAAGGATAAAATCAGTAAACCTTCCGGCAGTATTTGAAGCGGGATATGTGTCACCATTTGTGGATAAAACCTGTGGATCACTGTTTCAGTCTGTAGGATATACAGAAAGACCCGACACATTCTGTGCAAAACTGTGTGAGGGCAAAATAGGAATAATGGTGGACGGCACACCTTATGCTATGATTTATCCCTATTTTTTTCACGAAAATTTTATAACCAACGATGATTATACCCAGCGACCTTATTTTGCCTCGTTTATCAGACTTTTAAGATATATTGCATTCATCATAGCCGTAGCGCGGCCGGGTTTTTATGTGGCTTTTACTTCATATGCACCCCAGGCCTTGGCAAATAAACTGCTGTTTTATATCTATTCATCCCAGAATGCCACTCCGTTGCCTTTGTTTGCAGAGGCTATAGTGATAACGGTTCTTCTGGAAATTATAAAAGAAGCAGGGTTAAGACTGCCTACACCAATAGGCAGTTCAGTTTCAATTGTTTCAGCGTTGATAATAGGGGATGCAGCCATAAACGCAGGTCTTATAGGCAGTTCAATCCTAATTGTGTGTGCACTGGCGACCATATCATCTTTTATAATACCTGCATTCTATGAGTCAATAATAATTCTCAGAATGATTTATATATTGCTTGCCGGGTTGTTTGGCATTCCGGGCCTTGCATTTGCAACACTGTTTCTGTTTATCAACATTATAAATGTAAACAGCTCCGGATATGACTATTCCTATATATTTTCATCTGGGCGAAAGTATCTGTTTTCTGACGGAATAATGAGAACAAGCTGGAGAAAACAAAAAACAGATTATGACCTGGCAAAGGAGAAAAATGAAAACTGAAACATTGTCTTTGAATATGCTTACATTCTGTTATGCATTTTTCAGTATGGCTGTATATGTCCCTGTAACAGAAATGTCTGTCTATGACTGGATTTTTCTGACAGGCTTTTATACTGTGATTTATATAGTTTTGTCTTTATTTGTAATTCACGGCCAGCAACAGACACCACTGGGTTATTTGATTCTGATTTTATACCTGATGGCACTGTTTGCAAAACAGATAAGCAGTATGTATGATTATATAAAATTGTTTCATGGCCACAGGTCAGGAGTGGCGGTGCTTGCAATAAGCCTGCTGTCGTTACTGATACTGGTTTTTAACAAGGGAAATATAACAAAACTGGCGGCTCCTTGTTTTGTAATGACAGCGGTATTGATATTGTTTTTACTGGTGTTGAATGTAGAGAAAATAAGTGCTGCCAACTTATATCAGGTACAGAGAATAGGTCGGACAAAATATAATGCAACATTGTTTGATTATATAATTCCTTATGGAATTATTGCAAACGATATAAAAAACTATAATAAAAAGAAAGTGGTAAAATATATAATATTATCTGATTTTATGCTTTTAATGATTGTTTTGCTGGCTTTTTCCTGTTTAAGCGGTGATTTGCTGTACAGCATATCACCTTTACAGATGCTTTTTCAGATATCAACAACCGAACTTATCAAGAATTTTGATGCACTGTTTAATTTTTTATTGTTCTTTGGATATTTTTCTGCAATCACAGTTCTTACAATGGCTTACAGAACTGTAAAAGAGCATTTTCCATATTTCAATTACAGTGATTTACTGCTGATAATTCCACTTTTTCTGTTGTATGATAAAATTGGCTACGGCATAATGTTTTTACTGGAGATAATAGTATCTGCAGTTATGTTCACAGCAAGAAGAAAAGGGGAAAGCATATGAAAAAAATATTGATGATAATATGTATTTTTGTTTCTTTTTCGCTCTGCGGTTGTTCACAGCAGCCGCAAAATTATGTAAAGGACATACTGATTAAAAAAAACAATGGTTTATATGAAATGACTATTGTCAGTTACGATTTTTCTTCAGAGGAAGAATCCTTTAAAAAAGATGTGTATTATTCGGACAATATCTTTTTGCTTGGAAGCAATGCAATCAGTGATGGTGATTTCAGTTTGCGTCTGTGTGAATCCTGCTATATATCAGCAGAACTGTTTGATGAAATAAACCGGGTAGTATATATGCTGAATTCCATCAGGTTTCCGCCTGCGTCCTCTGTAATCTGCTTACAGGGTAATGATATAGAAGAAAATGAAGAAAGCGAAAATAACAAGGATTTTTTTTCTCCTTTATATAATCTGAAAATACACAGCGGAAAAGTTACAGGCACTTTTTCAATGGTTGATAAAAGCGGAGAGAATACAGGAATACTGTTTGTTCACAATGGTGTGCCTGTAAAGTTTCTCGATAAAAAGCAGACAGACATATTCAATATTCTTGCCAACAGGGCGGATTCTATAGATTATCATTTTTGGGAAAATCAGGTTTGTGCAAGACTTGATATTATCGACTGCTATTTTTCAACAGAAAATGATAATATGATAATAACTATAAATCTGTTTTCCGGCAGCATTACAGGTATCAATAACTATATGCAGGATGAAGAATTTTATATGAATATTTTGAAATATGAGCTGGAAAATGATGTATACAGCATATTTTCAGACCCTGTTATAAATTCTGTGTATAATCTGCAATGGTATCCCCGCCGGAAGACTGAGGAGTTTAATGATTTAACAATCAGGCTGAATATTATGTAGCAAGTACAATGGCTGTCGTGTTTACGGCAGCCTTTTGTTTAAATTTTGCTTATTTTGAGTTGAAAACAAGTATTTATTATTATATAATAAATTTAATTATACAATTTTGAACGTGGAGTATAACATTATGAAATTTTTTGTTACGTTGGAAAAATTTATAGAACAGCTCAAACTTGAAGTTTTGTCTATTCCGGATGATGCGGACAAAATCCATATTACCAGCACAGACGTTAACCGTCCTGGTCTGTTGATTTCCGGCTTCAGTCAGTTTTTTGACCCAAGCCGTATCCAGATTCTTGGTATGATGGAATTCAGCTATCTGAACAGCCTTGAACAGGATGTTAAAATGGAAAGAATAAACAACCTGTTTGAGCGCAATGTTCCTGCTGTAATTATTACAAGAAATATGCTTATTTCTTCAGAAATTGTTGAAGCAGCCAGAAGACACAAAATTCCTCTGCTGAGAACAAGCGAAGAAACTTCTGCATTTATGGCACACGCTATCAGCTACCTCAATACAGAACTGGCACAGCGCGTTACACGTCATGGCGTTCTTATGGAAGTTTACGGCGAAGGCATCCTGATTATAGGTGACAGCGGTGTTGGTAAATCTGAAACAGCTATTGAACTTGTAAAACGCGGTCATCGTCTTATTGCTGATGATGCTGTTGAAATCAGAAGACTTTCCAACAGTCAACTGGTTGGCCAGTCACCTGAAAATATCCAGAATTTTATTGAACTTCGCGGTGTAGGCATTATCAATATTGCCAGAACATATGGTGCATCTGCTGTAAAACAGCGCCAGGAAATTGATATGGTTATTGAACTGGAGAACTGGAAGCCGGACAAGAGCTATTCAACAACAGGCCTTAATGACGAATACACAGACATTCTTGGTGTAAGTGTGGTAAAATCTGTTATTCCTGTTCGTCCGGGCCGTAACATTTCTATTGTTATTGAAACAGCAGCTGTAGTAAATCGTCAGAAGAAGATGGGCTACTTTGCTGCAAGAGAACTGCTTAAACAGCTGGGGATTGAAGAATAATGTCTGAATTTATTTAATATATTGGGAGTAACCTGTTATGGAAAAATTATATATTGGTGTTGACCTTGGTGGTACAAATATTGCTGCAGGTATTGTGGATCAGAATGGCAATATTTACTGCAAAAAAAGCGTTAGAACAAATTTGCCAAAACCTGAATCAGTGCTGGAAAAAGATATTTTCAATCTCTGTAAAGATTTGTGTGAAGAAAACGGCTATGATCTGCACAATGACATCATCAGTGTAGGTATCGGTTCACCGGGTTCTGTTGACGGCAAACGTGGCATCGTATGGTCCAACGTAAACTTTGGTTATGAAAACTGGACAATCAAAGAAAATCTTGAAAAACTTTTCGGTATTTCCGTATACGTGGAAAATGACGCCAATGCCGCAATTATTGCAGAAGTAATGGCAGGTAATGCAAAAGGCTGTGACAATGCTCTTGTTGTTACACTTGGTACAGGTGTAGGTGGCGGTGCTTATCTCAATGGTCAGATTTACGCTGGCTACAACTATGCAGGTCTGGAAGTTGGTCACACAGTTATTGTAAAAGACGGCAGACAGTGCAACTGCGGCAGAAAAGGCTGTTTTGAAAAATATGCAGCTGCTACAGCACTTAAAAACGACACACAGGCTGCAATGAAGGAACATCCTAAATCACTTATGTGGAAAATCTGCCCTGATATTGAAAAAGTAAATGCCAAAACAGCTTTTGACGCTATGGAACAGGGTGATGTTATGGGCACACAGGTAGTAAATACATACATCGAATATCTTGCCTGCGGTCTTACAAACCTTATAAATATCTTCCAGCCGGAAGTTGTTTGCCTTGGTGGCGGTGTTTCAAACCAGGAACAGAAACTGCTTGACCTGCTGCAGCCACATATTGACAAAGAAGACTATGCAAGAAATGCTCCTGACAGGGCAAAAATAGTTATTGCTAAATTCAGAAACGATGCCGGTATTATCGGTGCCGCTATGGTTGGGGTAAATAATGATTAAGAACTTTTTGACAGTTCACAACATTGACGCTCACTTTGATGAAAGTATGAAAAAACATACTACATTTAAAGTGGGTGGCAATGCTATGTGTATAGCTATGCCGGATACTGTGGAAAAAGCCGGCAAACTTATTAAATTTTTAAATGAAAACAATATAAACTATTACGTTATTGGCAATGGTTCAAATGTTATCTTCAATGACAATGGATTTGACGGTGTTATTATCAAAACATCAAATCTGAATTTTATTGAAATTGATGGCAGAACTGTTACGGTTGGCGCAGGTATGCTTATGACAGCATTCAGTAAGGCAATGCAGCTGAAAGGGCTGTCAGGCGTTGAATTCTGTTATGGTATTCCGGGCAATGTAGGCGGCGGTATTTATATGAATGCCGGTGCCTACGGAGGTGAAATTTCCAATTGTATCAAAGAGGTGACATATCTTGATGAAAACGGAGATATTCACACTATTTCAAAAGGAGACTGCCATTTTGCATACCGCCACACAGAATTTATGTCTCATAAATGGCTGATTGTTTCAGCTGTGTTTGAAATGCAGCAGGGCAATCCTGATGAAATGCTGGCATTTATGGAAGACATTATGCAGCGCAGAAAGGATAAACAGCCGCTGGATAAACCAAGCGCAGGCAGTTCTTTCAAACGCCCTGTGGGTTATTTTGCTGCTGCACTCATTGACGAATGCGGGCTGAAAGGCCTTACAGTGGGCGGTGCCCAGGTAAGTGAAAAACACGCCGGTTTTATAGTAAATATCGGTGATGCAACCTGCCGGGATATTGTGAATCTGGCGGATAAGGTTGCACAGATTGTTCTGGAACAGAAAGGTGTTGTTCTGGAAAAGGAAATGATTATTGTCTGAAATTATTTGGTGTGACGTATGGAATCTACATTTTCAAAAGAGAGCAGAAGCGAAGCTCTTGATAATTTCAAATTTTCAAAAAATGACTGTTGTAACCTGAGCTTTTTACAGGGATATTTTTACAGGGACAATATTTCACCGGATGATGAAAAAATTGTCCATAAACCGGATATTCCCAAAACTGCAAAGGTTATAAAAAAGCTGCTTTCCCGTTATGATATAGACAGTTATGTTGTAGACAGGGAGCAGGAGGGTAAAAATCTTGTTACAAAGCTGTATATCACAGAGCCGGAAACAGCAAGCAGGTTTTATACCATTATGGCAGAAAACAAACAGTGTGATAAATGTCTGATGCATTTTCTTACAGGTGTTTTTGTATCAGACGGCATCCTTGTTAACCCTGAAAAGGATTATCATCTGGAATTTACATACAAGGATGCAGAACTGGCACAGAATCTGCTGAACACACTTAAATTTGCAGGTTTTGATTTTAAAATGTCAAAACGCAAGGCCTCTGCTGTGGTTTATACCAAAAACAGTGAAACAATTGAAGAATTTCTGGTAACTGTGGGCGCACAGCAGTCTTGTCTGGAGCTTATGAGCGGCAAGGTTGTAAAAGATATACGCAATAAGATGAACAGAATAACAAACTGCGATGCTGCAAATATTGCAAAAACAGTAAAAGCAGGCCAGAAATATATAAAAGCTATCCAGAAACTTATAGAAACTGAACTCCTGTATGACCTGCCGGAAGACATACAGGAACTTGCCCAGCTGAAGCTGGAAAATCCGGAACTGTCATTGGATGCACTGGGCAAAATGTGCAGTGAGCCGATGACAAAATCATCTGTAAACAGAAGATTGCAGAAATTATGTGCCGTGGCACAGATAGAGGAATAATATGAATAAAGACTTTGTGCATCTTCACCTGCACACCGAGTACAGTCTGCTGGATGGCGCCTGCCGAATAGACAGACTTATGAAACACATAAAAGAACTTGGACAGAGCGCTGTGGCCATTACAGACCACGGCGTTATGTATGGTTGCGTTGATTTTTATAAAAAAGCAAAAAAAGAGGGGATAAAACCAATCATAGGCTGTGAAGTTTATGTAGCCAGCCGCGGCAGAAAAGACAAGGTTCACCGCCTTGATACTTATTATCACCTTGTTCTGCTTGTAAAAAATGAAATCGGCTACCAGAATCTGACAAAGATGGTTACACTTGGCTCATCTGAAGGCTTCTACACAAAACCAAGAATTGACCGCGAACTGCTTGAAAAGTATCACGAAGGTCTTGTGTGCCTTTCAGCCTGTCTTGCTGGTGAAATTCCACGTGCTTTACTGGCAGGTGATATGGAAAAGGCAGAAGAAACTGCACTTTTCTATAAAAATCTTTTCGGCGATGATTTTTATATTGAAATCCAGGACCACGGAATTGAAGACCAGCAGACAGTATTGCCACAGCTTTTACAGCTGGCCAGAAAGCTGGATATACAGCTGGTTGCCACAAATGACTGCCACTATATCAACAAAGAAGACTCCAAAATGCAGTATGCTCTTATCTGTGTTCAGACCAACAAACGTCTGTCTGACCCTGATACACTGGAGTTTGAAACAGATGAGTTTTATGTAAAAAGTACGGATGAAATGTATGACTTGTTCTCATACATTCCTCAGGCTTGTGAAAATACAGTAAAAATCGCAGAAAAATGTAATTTTGACTATGAATTTGGCAAGACAAAACTGCCAAAATATACATCACCTGACGGCAGCCCCAACCAGGTTTTCTTTGAAAAACTGTGCCGTGACGGATTGAAAGAACGTTATGGTGAAATCACCCGGGAAATGACAGAAAGGCTGGACTATGAAATCAGCATTATTTCCCGTATGGGTTTTGTAGACTATTATCTTATAGTTTATGATTTTATCAACTATGCCCGCAGTAATGGCATACCTGTAGGGCCGGGGCGTGGGTCCGGTGCTGCCAGTCTGTGCGCCTATTGTATGGGCATTACAAATATTGACCCGCTGAAATATAATCTGATTTTTGAACGTTTCCTCACTCCGGAACGTATCAGTATGCCGGACTTTGATATTGACTTCTGTTACGAAAAACGTCAGCTTGTTATTGACTATGTAACAGAAAAATATGGTTCAGACCATGTTTGTCAGATTATAACTTTTGGTACCTTGGCTGCCCGCGGTGCAATCAGAGATATTGGTCGTGTGCTGGATATGCCATACAATGCTGTGGACAAAATTGCCAAACTTATTCCTAATGCTCCCGGCACCACAATGACAATTTCAAAAGCTTTGAAAATGTCAAGCGAACTTAAACAGCTCTATGATTCAGACCCACAGGTAAAAGAGCTTATCGACCTTGCAGATAAAGTGGAAGGTATGCCGAGAAATGCCTCCACACACGCGGCAGGGGTTGTGATTACAGACAAACCTGTGGTAGAATATATACCTTTGCAGAGCAATGATGGTCAGCTGGTTACACAGTTTCCGATGACCACTATTGAGGAACTGGGACTGTTAAAAATGGACTTTCTTGGCCTTCGAACACTTACAGTTATTGATAATTGTGAAAAAATGGTACAGAAAATCAACCCTGATTTCCACGCTGACAGAATTCCTCTGAATGATGAAAAAACATTCAAATTGCTGGAAGAAGGGGACACAATAGGTGTATTCCAGTTTGAAAGTGGCGGTATGAAAAGTGTTCTTACAGGCCTTAAACCTGTAGATATAGAAGACTTGATAGCTGTTATTTCACTTTACCGCCCAGGTCCTATGGATTCTATTCCAACCTTTATACAGAACAGGCATCATCCTGAACTGATTACTTATAAACATCCTATACTTGAAGATATTCTTAAAGTAACAAACGGCTGCATTGTTTATCAGGAACAGGTTATGGAAATCTGCCGCAAAATGGCTGGCTACAGCTATGGTCAGGCAGACTTGGTGCGTCGTGCTATGGGTAAAAAGAAAGCGGATGTTATGGCTGCAGAGAGAACTCATTTTATAAATGGTGCAGCTGAAAACGGTGTAAGTGCAGAGATTGCAAATGATATTTTTGATGAAATGTCCAGTTTTGCATCCTATGCTTTTAACAAACCACACGCCGCTGCCTATGCTTACGTAGCATATCAGACAGCGTATCTGAAAGCCCATTATCCAAAAGAATTCTGGGCGGCAATGCTGACAAGTATTTTTGACAATACTGCAAAAATTCTGGAGTACACACAGGAATGCAGACAAAGAAACATCAGAATTCTGCCACCGGATATTAACAAAGGCTATTCAGGCTTTGTTGTTGAAGGGGACAATCTTCGTTATGGTATGGCTGCCATTAAAAATGTAGGTAAAACCTTTGTTGACACAATGGTTCGGGAAAGAGAAGCCAATGGCGAATTCAAGGGAGTGTTTGACTTCTGCCGCAGAATGTCAGACAAAGGCTTTAACCGACGTGCACTGGAAAGTCTTGTAAAAGTAGGCGCTTTTGACCAGTTCGGCATTAACAGACGCAGGCTGTTTATCAATATTGATTATCTGTTGAATAGTATCAATAATGAACATAAAAATAAAATTTCCGGACAGATAGACTTTTTCAGTGTTCCAGGCTTTGTGGAAGATATAAATTACATTATAAAGGATGATGAAAATTTCCCACAGGCAGAGGATTATCCGGATACAGAAAAACTGAATCTGGAAAAACAGCTGGCGGGTATTTATCTGTCCGGTCATCCACTGGAAAAGAATATTGAATATGTGAAAAATATATCAACCTGCAACATTTCTCAATTGACTAATGAGGGCAATGAAGTATACGATAATACCAGACAGACATTGGTTGCCATTGTTTCAAAGTATCGCAGCTATACTACAAAGAAAAATGAAGTGATGGGATTTGTGACAATTGAAGACCTTTCAGGCTCAATGGATATGCTGGTTTTTCCTAATGTTTTCAAGGAAACTTCAGATTTTATCACAGAAAACAATGTTCTGATTATAGAAGGTACGGTTTCTCTGAAAGATGAAGAAGCCACCATTCTTGCAGATTCAATATATGAAATATCTTCTGAAGAAGCAGGTCATATACTTGGTGCCAAAAAAGACCCTAAATACGGTCTTTACATCAAAGTTCCAGGTCAGAACACACCTGTGTTCAGACAGGCATGCCAGGTTATGAGCAGGTTCAAAGGTATGATGCCGGTATATTTCTATCTGCAGGATAAAAAACAATATGTAAAAGCTCCACAGAGGCTGTGGATAAGAGAAAGCATAAATGCTCTTGATGAGCTTAAATACATTGCAGGGGAAAGCAATGTTGTTATAAGAAAATAAGAGGAGAATATTTTAGATGAGTTCTATTAAAACAATAGGCGTTCTGACCAGTGGTGGTGATGCACCTGGTATGAACCCTGCTATTCGTGCCGTGGTACGTGCCGCAATTTTTAACGGCTTTAACGTAAAAGGAATCAGACACGGCTACAATGGTCTGCTGACAGAAGATATATTTGATATGAATCTGCGCAGCGTTTCTGAAATTATCCACCGTGGAGGTACAATGCTTTATACAGCGCGCTCCCTGGAATTTATGACAGAAGAGGGTCAGGCTAAAGCAGCGGAAGCCTGTAAAAGACATGGTATTGACGCACTGGTAGTAATCGGTGGTGACGGCTCTTTCCGCGGTTGTCAGGCTATCGCAAGACATGGTATCAAAACAATCGGCATTCCTGGCACAATCGATAATGATATTGCCTGCAGTGATTACACAATCGGTTTCGACACAGCCCTCAATACAGCTATGGAAATGATTGACAAACTGCGCGATACAACACAGAGCCACGAGAGATGCTCTGTAGTGGAAGTAATGGGCAGACACGCAGGTTATATTGCTGTAAACACAGGTATTGCCACAGGTGCACTGTGCGTTCTTGTTCCGGAACAGAAATGGGATATAGACAAAGATGTTATTGCAAGAATTAAAGAAACACAGGCGGAGGGAAAGAAAAACTTCCTTATCATTGTTGCAGAAGGCGCAGGCAAAGCCCTGAAAATCGCTGATGAAATCAGAGAAAAAACAGGTCTTGATACAAGAGGTACTGTTCTTGGTCACGTACAGCGTGGCGGTTCACCAAGCATGCGTGACAGAGTAGTTGCTGCACAGATGGGTGTACACGCAATTGAACTGCTTCAGGCCGGCGTTTACAACAGGGTTGTTGCTATGAAGAGCGATATGATTGTAGACTATGATATTGAAGAAGCTCTTAATATGAAGAAAGAACTCGATCCAATGCTTATGGGCGTTGCAAAGGTTGTTTCAATCTAAATTATAAAACAGGCCGGGGATTGTCCCGGCTTTTTGTGTACATAAATTTTTCTTCTGAATATACTGTATAAGGTGATATTATGCAGAGAAAAAATATAATAACAGCAGACAAAAAAGAAAAAGGTATAAACAAACTGTTATTAGGACTGGTATTGTTAACAGTTTTAATTATTTATATAGACAGCAGAATAAGACCTCAGGTGGTAACTCTGGCAAAATACAAAGTTCAGAGTATGGTAACCCACGCTGCCAACCAGGCTATAGTAGAGCAGATGGAACGGTCGCCGCTATCATATGGGGATCTTATAAATGTTCAAAAGGATTCAAATGGTAATATTTCATTGCTGTCTTATAATGCTTTGGAAGTCAACAGACTGAAATCACAGATAACTTCAACGGTCCTCAGTAAAGTAAATATGATGGACACAGCACATATCTATATTCCTATTGGCAGTATAACAAATCTGGATTTTCTCAATAATAAAGGTCCCAGACTACATTTTGTAGTAACACCTGCCGCATATGTAGAAACTGATATAGAAAGTACATTTGAAACCACAGGTATAAATCAGGTGAATCACCGCATTTATATAGTTTTGCGTATTTCTGCATCTGCTCTTATACCAAATTATTCTACAGATGTCCGGTTTGAAACAAAAGTATGTGTTGCACAGACTGTTATTATAGGAAAAGTACCTGAAAACATATCAGATAATCTTCATTACATAGATGAATAATCGCTATTAGAATATTGTAAAAAATCGTTAAATTTGATATAATATATTAATTGAGGTACAAAAAATGGATGTTACAATTATAAAACAGGAACTTGATGAACTGAAAAACCAGATTGCATATCATTCAAATCTCTACTATAACGAGAACAGAACAGAAATTTCTGACTATGAGTATGATATGCTGCTTAACAGAGTCAAGGAAATTGAAAATCAATACCCACAGCTGATTACAGAGGATTCTCCTACACAGCAGGTACAGGGGCTGGCAAGCTCCACATTTGAAAAAGTTACACATACCATAAAAATGGAAAGTCTTCTGGATGCATTTTCTTTTGATGAACTGCGTGATTTTGACCGTAGGGTAAGAGAATATGTGGATAATCCACAGTATGTAGTTGAAACAAAAATTGATGGCTTATCTATGAGTCTGGAATATGTTGACGGTGTATTTACACGTGGTTCCACACGCGGTGATGGTATTGTTGGTGAGGATGTTACTGTAAATCTTGCCACAATAAAGTCAATCCCTAAAAGAATTAAAAATGCACCTGCTTTTCTTGAAGTACGTGGTGAAGTTTATATGCCGAAAGAAGTTTTTCTTCGCCTTGTGGAAAAACAGGAAAATGAAGGCAAGCAACCTTTTAAAAATCCAAGAAATGCTGCATCCGGCTCTGTAAGACAGAAAGACAGCGGTATTACAAAAGAAAGAGAATTGGATATTTTTATCTTCAATATCCAGCAGATTTCTGATGATATACAGCTGGCTGGTCATAAAGAATCACTTGATTTGCTGAAAAAATACGGCTTTAAGGTTTCACCAAGATATACAATCTTTGATAATATTGAAGATGCTATCAAAGAAGTAGAAACGATTGGTGATATGCGCGGTCAGTTTGCATTTGATATTGACGGTGCTGTTATCAAGGTTGACAACCTGCGGCAGCGCGATGTAATGGGCAGTACAAACAAATACCCACGCTGGGCTGTGGCCTATAAATATCCGCCGGAAGAAAAAGAAACAGTGCTGAAAGAAATCGAAATTTCAGTTGGCCGTACAGGTGTACTTACACCTACCGCTATATTTGACACTGTTCAGCTGGCAGGTACCAGTGTTTCACGCGCTGTTCTTCATAATCAGGATTTTATTGATGAAAAGCAGATTAATATCGGTGATACAATAGTGGTGCGCAAAGCAGGCGATATTATTCCAGAAGTTGTACGTCTGGCTAAAAAGAATACCGATACAGTTTATAAAATTCCGCTGGTTTGCCCGTCCTGCGGCAGCAAAGTTGTTAAAACTGATGAGTCCGCACTGCGTTGCAATAACCCGGATTGCCCAGAGCAACTCGTGAGAAACCTAATTCATTTTGCATCAAGAAATGCAATGAATATTGAAGGTCTTGGTGAAGCGGTAGTAATGCAGCTGGCAGAAAAAGAGTTGATAAAAGATGTGGCTGATATCTATTATCTTACAAAAGATGACGCTTTGAAGCTGGAAGGCTTCAAAGAAAAATCGGCCAATAATCTTATAAAAGCAATTGAAAACAGTAAATCCAACAATATGGACAAGCTGGTATTTGCCTTTGGTATCAGAAATATCGGTGAAAAGGCTGCAAGGCTGCTGTGTGGAGAGTTTAAAACAATAGAAAACTTGATTAATGCACAATTAGAAGATATAATTAAAATTGATGGTTTTGGCACTGTCGGTGCACAGAATGTGGTGGATTATTTCAACAATGAAAATGTTCTTGAAATAATCAGAAGACTGCAGGAAAAAGGGGTTAATACCAATTTTATTTCCACAGTTGAAAGCGATGTTCTGAAAGGCAAAACAATAGTTGTTACCGGCACATTGCCTACATTGTCAAGGGATGCGGCTGAAAAGCTGATTGCTGACAATGGCGGCAAAGCTTCATCATCAGTGTCAAAAAAGACAAGCTATGTCTTGGCTGGTGAAAAGGCAGGCAGCAAGCTGGATAAAGCAAATACGCTTGGTATACCTGTTATCACCGAAGAAGAATTTTTAAATATGATAAATAAATGAGGGGACAAAAATATGGAAATTGATATTATGCGTCTTGCAAAACTTGGCAAACTTTCCATTCCGGAAGATAAAGTTGAAGAATTCCGGAAAAAAATGGAAGATATTATTCAGATGGTTGAAAATCTGCCGGACATTGAGATAGATGGTTCACTGGTTGATCCAACCGACACAATGGAACTGAGAAAAGACGAAGTTCAGCCATCATTCCCAAGAGACGAAATGCTTCAGAATGCACCATACACAGCTGCAGGCTGCATTCTTATTCCAAAAGTTGTTGACTAATCGGGAAGGAGATTTGATATGGATAAATTATATAGCTTAACCGCTACCCAGATGAAAGACCTTCTTGATAAAAAAGAAGTTACATCTGTTGAAATTACAAAATCTGTTATTGAAAATATTGAAAGAACAGACAATGATATTCAGGCCTATATCACATATAACTTTGACCAGGCCCTGCAGCAGGCTGCAGAAGCTGATGCAAAAAGAGCCAAAGGTGAAACACTTGGCGAACTGGCAGGTATTCCTGTTGCAGTAAAAGACAATATGTGTACAAAAAATCTGCGCACAACAGCAGGTTCAAAAATGTTGGGTAACTTTGTACCACCATACAACGCAACAGTAGTTGAAAAAATGCTGGCAGACGGTGCAGTTATCATTGGTAAAACAACAATGGACGAATTCGCTATGGGTTCTTCCGGTGAAAATTCTGCATTCCAGGTAGCAAGAAACCCATGGGACATCACACGTGTTCCAGGTGGTTCTTCCTCCGGTTCTGCTGCTACAGTAGCTGCCAGTCAGGTACCGCTTGCACTGGGTTCTGATACAGGCGGTTCTATCCGTCAGCCAGCCTGTCTTACAGGTATTGTTGGTATGAAACCAACATATGGCACTGTTTCACGTTATGGTCTTATTGCTTATGGTTCTTCTCTTGACCAGATTGGTCCTATGGCAAGAACTGTAGACGATACCGCTATGCTGTTCAGAGCAATCTGTGGCAAAGACAAATTTGATGCTACAAGTAAAGATTACACATACACACCTTATGGCGACAGCGTAAAAGGTATGAAGCTTGGTCTGCCAAAAGAATATTTCGGCGAAGGTATTTCTGTTGAAGTTAAAGAAAAAATCTATGCAGCTGTAGAAACACTCAAGGCACAGGGTGCTGAAATTGTTGAAGTTTCACTGCCATCCACAGACTATGCACTGTCTGCATACTACATCATTGCCTGTGCAGAAGCATCTTCCAACCTTGGCCGTTATGACGGTGTAAAATTCGGCTATTCCGGCTCAAAGAGAAATACACTTGAAGATATGTATCTTTCTTCCAGAAGTGAAGGTTTTGGCGAAGAAGTACAGAGAAGAATTCTTCTTGGTGCATATGTACTTTCCAGTGGTTTCTATGATGCTTACTACAAAAAAGCAAAAATGCTGCAGAAAATAATCAGAAAAGAATTTGAAGACGCTCTTAAACTGTGTGATGCAATTATCACACCGCTTAACCCTACAACCGCCTTCAAAATTGGTGAAAAAAGTGATGACCCTGTTGCAATGTGGGCAGGTGATATCTGTACAGTTACACTGAATATCGCAGGTCTGCCAGGTATCAACGTACCTTGTGGTTTTGACAGCAACAATATGCCTGTTGGATTTCAGGTTCTTGGTCCTAAATTCAGTGAATCTACATTATTGACAATCGCAAAATGCTACGAAAATACAGTTGGCGGCTTTGCAGTAAAGGAGTTTTAAGTTATGAATAGCAAGTACGAAATTGTTGTGGGTCTTGAAGTTCATGCTGAACTTTCCACTGAAACAAAAATCTTCTGTGGCTGTAAAAACGAGTTCGGTGCAGAAGTTAATACAAATGTTTGCCCTATTTGTATGGGTCTGCCGGGCACACTGCCTGTTCTCAACGAACAGGTTGTTGAATATGCAATCAAAATGGGTCATGCCCTGAACTGCAAAATCAACGGTACAACCAAACACGACAGAAAGAACTATTTCTACCCAGACCTTCCAAAAGCATATCAGATTTCACAGTTTGATATTCCTCTGTGTGAAAACGGTTATCTGGATGTTCTGGTTGGTGATGAAGTCAAGAGAATCGGCGTTACAAGAATTCATATTGAAGAAGACGCCGGCAAACTGATTCATGATGATTCCATGGGCGGCTCTCTGGCTGATTACAACCGCTGTGGTGTGCCACTGATAGAAATTGTTTCTGAACCGGATATCCGTTCCGCAGACGAAGCAAAAGCATATCTGGATACAATCCACACAACATTGCTTTACCTCGGTATTTCTGATGCCAAAATGCAGGAAGGTTCTGTTCGCTGTGACGTAAACGTTTCTGTAAGACCTGCTGGCTCTGCAGAATTCGGCACACGTGTAGAAATGAAAAATGTAAACAGCTTCTCCGCAGCACACCGAGCAATCAACTATGAGGCTGCAAGACAGATAAAAGTTCTGGAAGCAGGCGGTGAAATTGTACAGGAAACAAGAAGATGGGATGATGTAAAAGGCGTTAACGTTCTGCTGCGTTCCAAAGAAGATGCACAGGATTACCGTTACTTCCCAGACCCAGACCTGCTGACATTTGTAGTGTCTGATGAAAAAATTGCAGAAATCAAAGCATCTGTTCCTGAACTGCCTGTTGCAAAGACAATGAGATATATGTCTGACTACAAACTGTCCAGAGCAGACAGCGAACTGCTGGCCCTGAACAAAAATACAGCTGCATTCTTTGATGCAGTTATCGCTACAGGTAAATGCGAACCAAAATCTGTTTCCAACTGGATTCTTGGCGACATTTACAAAGTTCTCAACGAAAGAAAATGCGAAATCTCTGACCTGGCTCTTACACCTGCAAACCTTGCAGAAATGATTAGCCTTATTGAAAAGAAAACAATTTCCAACGCTGCAGGTAAAACTGTGCTGGAAGTTATTCTTGATGCAGACAAAGACCCTAACGAAATCATCAAGGAAAAAGGTCTTGCACAGGTTTCTGACACAGGTGCCCTCAACGCTATTGTGGAAAAAGTTCTTGCAAACAACGAAAAAGCTGTTGCAGACTTCAAAAACGGCAAAACAAACGTTGTTGGTTTCCTTGTTGGCCAGTGTATGAAAGAAAGCCGCGGCAAAGGTAATCCGGCTATGCTGAAGGATATGGTTGTTGCTGCTATTGAAAAAATGTAAAATTATTATCTTGAAATCATAGGGATTTTATCTCTATGATTTTAAGTTTAACTGTGACAATTTTATAGAAGGAGAAAATGGCATGAAATACTTCCCAAAAGACAAAAAAGCACTTATGATGGCTGCTCTTGGCAGAATTCCTGCAGACCTTGCAATTACAAATGCAAATCTTGTAAACACATTTACAGGTGAAATTTATAAAGCAAATGTTTTTGTACATCAGGGCTTTGTTGTGCACGTTGAAACAGAAGATTTTGAAACTGTAAATGCTGCAGAGGTAATCGATGCACAGGGTAAATATCTTACTCCTGGCTTTATAGATGCTCACGTACATATTGAAAGCTCTATGATGATTCCACGTAACTTTGCAAAAGCTGTAATTCCTCACGGCACAACTATGGTAATTACAGACCCACACGAAATAGCAAATGTTTACGGGATTAGAGCTGTGGAATATATGAATGCACAGACAGAAGGTCTGCCAATGAAAATGCTGATTGATATTCCTTCCTGCGTGCCTGCAGTGCCAGGTCTTGAAAATGCTGGCGCAACTTTTATGTCAGAAGATATTAAAAAGATGCTTAATCTTTCAAATATCATTGGTCTTGCAGAAGTAATGGATTATATCGGGGTATACAATGCAGATGACAGAATGATGGACATTCTGAAAGTGTTTGAAGAAGACGGCAGATACATTCAGGGTCATGCACCTGGTCTGGTAGGCAGACCTTTGTCTTCATACAGGATAGGTGGCCCGACTACTTGCCATGAAACACGTAATGATTGGGAAGTTAAACCCAAAATGCGCAGCGGTATGTATGTGGATGCACGTTCATCTTCCATTGCCAAAAATATACCTGCAATTATAAATGGCCTTGATGGAGTTAAATTCTATGACAGACTCACTTTCTGTACTGATGACAGGGAAGTGGATGAAATTATCGAAAGCGGTCATATGAATGATGTTTTGCGAGATGCACTTAAATGCGGTTTTGATGCTATTACTGCTATCAAATCCTGTACACTGAATGCTGCACAGGCTGCTAAAATTGAAAACTACGGTGCAATTGCTCCAGGCTATGTGGCTGATATGCTGCTCATTCCATCATTGGAAGAACTCAAGCCATCACACGTATTCACAGATGGCAAGCTGGTGGCCGAAAATGGCGTGCTTCTGGCAGATATTCCTGATATGCAGTTTGATATTGAACAGAAAAACAGTGTTAAGGCGAATAACTTTACAGTGGAAGATTTCCTGCTTAAGTACGAAAAAGCTGATAAAGTTAAAGTAAATATAATGGAATATCTTGATTATAATGGTTCATCTTCCATTTTATCACAGGTAGAACTGCCTGTAGTTAATGGTGTGGTTGATATCAGCGGTGATGACAGCCTGCACTATGCAATTATTATAAATCGTCATGGTAAAGGCACTTATACAAAAGGTATCGTAAGAAACTTTGGTAAAATTAATTCTGCCTGGGGTTCTACAGTGTCCCACGACAGCCACAACCTGACTATTGTATATAAAAAAGCTGAAGATGCACTTGCAGTATTTGAATGTCTTAAAAAGACAGGCGGTGGTCAGGCACTTGCTGAAAACGGCAAAGTTGTAGCAAATGTAGCTCTTAATGTTGCAGGTCTTATGAGCAATAAATCAAACGAAGAACTGGCTGCTGAAGTACAGTTTATGAAAAAAGCACTGAAAAATGCAGGTCTTGACTTACCTAATCCTATGCTTCGCATAGTAACTCTCGCTCTGCCTGTTATCCCTAAAGTGAAATTTACCGATTTAGGTCTTGTAGATGTTAATAAACAGGAATTTATACCTGTATTTGTGGAAGAATAATATGATTAAAGAAAAATTATCAAAATGTTTTGAACAGGATATTGCCCTTGCAGTTATCAGTGGATTAAAAAAAGGGACTGACTGTGAATTTTCAAAAGTTACAGTTCGCCCTTTCTTATCCGGTGACAGTGTAAAATATCAGTTTGAATACACTGTAAAAGCACAGGTAAAACATAAAAATGTTTCAGCAGAACAGCTTGTTGCAGAAATTGCTTTCCTGCTTGAAAATTATTTTACACAGTGTATGGTATACGGCAGGGAAAATGATTTTCATATCAACTGCTTTAACAACAAAATAAAGGCAAAGACAATGCCACCAAGCAAAAAAGTAGCTATCAAGGCACATAACAAAAAGAAAGAATATATTCTCAATGAAGGCGAAAATATAGATTTTCTTATTTATCTTGGTGTGATGACAAAAGACTACAAAATTGTAAAAGCCAAGTACAACAAGTTCCGCCAGATAAACAAATATCTGGAACTGCTGAAAACTTCACTTGATGTTCTGCCTGCAGACAGACCGCTAAAAATAGTGGATTTTGGCTGCGGTAAGGCTTATCTCACCTTTGCGCTGTATTACTATGTTGTTAAAATTTTAGGCAGACAGGCTGATATCACCGGTCTGGACCTGAAAGAAGACGTAATTGATTATTGTAACAAAGTTGCAAGAGATCTGAATTATGATTCACTTGAATTCCAGAAAGGTGACATCAAGGACTATGACCGAACACAGGATGTGGATATGGTAATTATGCTTCACGCCTGTGACAATGCAACTGACGAAGGTATTGTGCAGTCATTGAGATTCAATGCAAAAATCATTATTGCAGTTCCTTGCTGTCAGCATGAGTTTTTCAGACAGATTGGCAATGATAATCTCCAGCCAATGCTGCAGTTTGGTATTCTTAAAGAAAGATTTTCTGCCCTTGCCACAGACAGCCTGCGCGCACAGCTGCTGAAAGCACTTGGTTTCGATGTATCTGTAATGGAATTTATCGATACAGAACATACACCGAAGAACATTGCTATCAGGGCGATAAGAAATGGCGGTTTTAATCAGAAAGAATATAAAGCCTATGAAGATTTCCGCGATTATCTCCACCTTACACCATACATCGAAAGACGTATGAAAGAAGAAAATATTCTGAAATAACAAACCAACTCCCGTGTCTTTAAAACATGGGAGTTTTTTTGTTCTTATTTTTTTGTTGTTTACATATCATTAATCAAGGTGAAAAAATGGACAAGAATATTGAAAAAATACTGGATAACCTGCCCTGCGCGGTGAAACATTACTTTATCAGGAATAAAGATAAAAATATCACAGAAATACGTGTAAGGGCAGGTTTTGATATCAGATTGTGTGCAGATGGTAAATACATAGTTGTAAGTGATACAGTCATCAATGAAAAACAGCTTTTTGATATTTTTTATAGTTTTTGCAGTTATACGTTACCGGCTTATGAAAACCAGATTTCAAATGGGTTTATTACATTGCAGGGCGGCCATAGGCTGGGAATTGCAGGAGTATATTCAAAAGATACAGACGGGAAAAACATTCTGAAAAAGCTGTATTCAATGAATATACGTCTTGCAGGCTTTGCCAGGTGGACAATTCCCGATGAACTATTGAATACCAGAAAAGGCTTTCTGATAGCCGGGGCCCCTCACAGCGGCAAGACAACATTTATAAGAAGTTTCTGTAGAATAAATGAAAGCAGTAATATAGTAATCTGTGATGAAAGAAACGAGATTTACAGCCCGGACATTAATCATGATTTTATTATAAATATGCCTAAAGCTGTTGCAATTGAACAGGCTGTAAGAACTATGAACCCGGATATTATAATCTGCGATGAAATAGGAAATGAAACAGAAACCAGAGCAATAATAAATGCAGTGAACAACGGGGCAGCATTTATATGTTCAGTACACGCGCACAGTATAGAAAGTCTATATCTGAAACCCAACATAAAAGCATTGTTATCTGCACAGATTTTTGAAAAAATAGTTTTTCTTAAAAATATAGATGGAGTCTTTTTTATAAAGGATATTGTGAATGTATAAAATAATTGGAATTGTATTTATATTTATATCTGTAGCTGTTTTTTTCAATAAAACCAGCTTTGAATATTATAATACATACATTTTTCTGGCAGAAACTGCGTCAATTGCAGAAATTTTAATTGTAAAATGCAGCAGCGGACAGACTTATCCCGTTATATTTGAAGAAATCAGTTTCAGGAAACTGATGTTCTACAAAACGTTTTATTTCAAAGACGGTAAAGTTATACCGCAGATAAAAGATGTTATTATGGACAGATGGCAAAAGGAAAATGCAATAACCTTTTTCAATGGTTTGGGTAAAAGAAATCTTGCTTCAGAATTGGAATATCTGAAAGAAAACAAAAAACAGTTTCTTTCTGATGCACAGGAGTATAAAGATAAATACAAAAACAGGCAGCAGTCAGATATGCTGTATGGCATATCGGTGGCTGTGATTATTTCAATTGTACTTATTTAGGAGTTTAAAATGGATGTGGATTTGATTTTCAAGATTGCAGCTATCGGTATCATTATTTCAGTACTTAATCAGGTGTTGGTAAGGTCAGGCAGGGAAGACCAGGCCATGCTTACAACCCTTACAGGCCTTATTGTTGTGCTTACTATGGTCATAACACAGATTAAAGAACTGTTTGTCACTATAAAATATCTGTTTGAGTTGTAATATGGAATTCTTTAAAATAGCAGGAATAATTCTGGTATGCATTCTTCTTGCAGGCTGTCTGCCTGCTTTGGACAAATCTGTTTCAGCTCTTATAAGTATCTGTGTCTGTTTTTGTATTCTGGGGTATATCGTCAATATCACATCTCCTGTAATAGAAAACATAAAGTCCGTATTCAGTAATACAAACGGGGACTTTACCCTGATTTTCAAAACAATGGGCATATCGTTTGTTACACAGTTTGTTTCTGATGTGGCCGCTGACAATGGGAACAAAGCACTTGCAAATCAGATGATTTTTGCAGGAAAAACAGCAATTGTAATATTGGCATTGCCTGTGTTTATGCAGGTGCTGGAAATTATAGGACAAATTATCCAATGAAAAAAATATTGATTGCATTACTCACAACTGCATTATTTTTTATGCCTTTAAAAGTTTCGGCTGCACCAGACTATGAACAACAGATTAATCAGCTGGCAGAGGACTATAACATATCAGTTGATAATCTTATGGATTTATCTTTGGAGGATATAGTCAGGTATATTGCCCAGCAAATAGAAAATACGGCCAAACAGCCGCTGCAGCTTTTTGTAAAAACAGTGGCTATTATATTGCTGTTTGCTGTGATAAAAGCTGTGGAAACAGAAAAAAACACAACAGCTTCAAATATTATAGACAATGTATTTACTCTGATTGTGTTTATAAATCTGTTGAATCCTGTAAAGACGATAATTGAGATAATTATCAGTGATCTGCAATCACTGAAAAATTTTATGACAGTATTTTTACCTGTATTTGCAGGAATTTCTATGTCGAGCGGTGAATTTTTTACATCGACAATCTACTCCGGTTTTTTTCTGACTTCATTGGTGTTTATATCAGATTTTTTGCTCAATTATATCATTCCATCCTTACAGGTGTATTTTTCATTGATAATATCCGATACCCTTTCGCCTTTTATCAGGTTGAAAAGTATTTCTGACTTTTATGTGAAAGCAGTCAGATGGATAATGAAAAGTATAGTTTCTGTTATATGTTTTGTTCTCACACTGCAGACTACTATTTCGCAGGGGAAAGACACCCTTACAGTAAAGGCCGGCAAGTTTATAACATCTGTTGCTGTTCCGGTTATTGGTTCTGCTTTACAGGACGCTGTAGGAAGTGTGTATGCAAGTATGGAAGCTATAAAAGGTTTTGCGGGCGCTGTAGGAATAGCAGGCATAGCGCTGATATTTCTTCCATCTCTGATAACTCTGGCAGTATATTGGGTGTGTACAAACTGTCTATATATAACAGGGGACCTTTTTGAACTGAAAGCGGTCAGTGGCTGTATAAAAGGATTTATTACTGTTATAGAACTTGTAATTTCTATTGTGCTGCTTTATATGGTTATGCTGCTGTTTTCGATTACAATTATGATAAGTGTAACAAATGGAGTATAGAAATTGAACATAATAAAATTTATAGGAACACTTTCAGTAATAGGGTATATATTAGGTATTTTATATAATTTCGTGGATTTCAGTTATACGCAGAAAGCCATCAGACTGACAGCAGCGCTCTATATTATCACTGCACTGATTTCTCCTCTGGAATACAGTGATTTCAACATTGATATTGATTCCTTGCAGCTGGAGGTTTATTCCCGGCAGGAATCAGTAGAGTTTGTTCTTGAATCTGCAGCGGCACAGTTGGAACAGAAAATAAAAAACATTCTTGATGAAAAAAATATAGCCTATACGGATATCAGCGTGCATATAAATAAACAAAGTGAAAAAATCAGTGTGGATTATATTGAAATATATGGTGTATTGCCAGGAGATAAAAAACTTATATCCGGTTATTTGTCTGATATAGGCACTGTTGTTTTTGGAGATGAAAATGGATACTAACAAGCTGTATGAAATATTGAAAAAGATATTTGAAAAAACAGGCTTTAATATAATGCTGATTATAGGTCTGGTGGGTATAGTATTGCTTTCTTATGATGAAATATTTGTAAAAGAGGCAGCTGTTGAAAGCACAGATTTTTCTGTGGATTCATATATACAGGAGGCAGAGAAAAATCTTACAGAATTGCTTTCCAATGTGCACGGTGCGGGGCAGGTAAAGGTGATGGTAACATTGGAATCTGGGGAAGAAAACATATATGCCTGGCAGGAGAAAACCACACAGGACGTTAAAACAACTGCTGCAGATGTGAACGGACAACAGTCTGACAGATATACCTATGAAAATGAAATTGTTATGATCAGCGACGGAAACACCAAACAGGCATTGGTTGAAAAAACAATGCAGCCGGTTGTTCAGGGAGTGGTGGTAGTGTGTTCCGGTGCTGATGATATAAAGGTGGTAAGTGATATAACAAATGCTGTTTCGGTAGCTCTGAATGTTTCTTCAAACAGGATTTGTGTAATAAAAATGAAATAATCCGGAGGTAATATAATGAAAAATATCAATAAACAGAGAAAAGCATCTATGCTGATTTTAAGCTTTGCCATGGTGATAGCCGTTTATCTCAACTGGCAATATTCGAAAGCAGCAGATAACAGCTACATCCTTACTGATGAAATAGTACAACAGATGAATACTACGGCTGAAATGGATGAATCTGATATGTTGATGACCAGCGATGACTATGAGACTAAAAATTATGGAGATGCACAGCTTGTTGCAACCACCAAGTCTGACAGTGACAAATATTTTGAACAGGCCCGCCTTGCAAGACAAAAAACAAGGGATGAGGCTCTGGACACCTTGCAGAAAGCACTGAAAAATTCCAAATTGACTGATACAGAGAAAAAAGAAGCAACTGAAAAACTATCTCTTATTATACAGAATATGACAACAGAAACAGATATCGAAAATATGGTAAAAGCCAAAGGCTTCCGGGATTGTGTTGCCAGCATAACAGATGGAAAAATTTCTCTGGCTGTACGGCCTGTAAATGGTGAACTGTCAAAGGCAGACGTATCCAAAATAAGAGATGTGGTATTGTCAAAAACCACAATTTCTTCACAAAATATTGTCGTTGTTGAAGTAAATTAGTGTTGTTATATTTATACATTAGTGGTATAATATTAGTTAAACGAATGCAAATTTTGCACTTAATATTCAAAATAATGCAAATTATACAAAAATCATTTGTTTCAGATTATACAGGAGGCATCAAATTATGGAATTTAAAAATACAGTAAAAAAAGAAGGCGGTCTGCGAATTTCCGTTTCTGTAATTGAAAAACTTGCTAAAATTGCAGCAATGGAAGTTGAAGGAGTAAAAAATGTTTCTGTTGGTTCATCCGGTGTCAAGGGTGTGCTGGCAAAGACCAATCTGCCAAAAGCTGTAGAAGTAAATATGTATGACGGTGTTGCTGAAATCACAGTATCTGTTGTAGTGAAATACGGCTTCAAGCTGCCTGCAGTTTGCAAAGAAGTTCAGCAGATTGTAAAAGCCAATGTACAGAGTATGACAGATATTACTGTTTCAAAAGTAAATATCGTAGTTACAGGTGTTGAAGCTGTAGAGGAAGAATAAAAAACAGGCATTATATGCCTTATTGCAAGGGAAAGTAAAATGACAAGACATAAATCAAGAGAAAATGCATTTATTGCCATATTTGAGGCGAGCTTCAGTGCCAATGATCTGGATGATATTCTCGCAGTTACTCAGGAATTGCCTGAATACGAAGAATATATGCTGGATGATTTTGCACTCAATCTTATTAAAACATATTATGATCACGCAGATGATGTAAATGAAATGATTCAGTCCAAACTGAAAAAATGGAGCACAAGCAGAATTTCCAGAGTATGCAGTGCTGTATTGAGACTGTCTGTGGCAGAAATGATGTTCTCACACGAAGATATGGACAGCATCATTATCAATGAAGCTGTTGAAATCTGCAAAAAATTTGCAGGTGAAAATGACTATCAGTTTGTAAACGGCGTTCTTGGTGCTGTTTCAAAAGAACTGCGTGATAAGAAATAATGATTACTCTTGGGATTGATACCAGTAACTATGCCACATCTGTTGCTTTGGTTGACAATGATGCCCATCAGGTAATTTTTTCTGAAAAAAGATTTCTACCTGTAGAAGAAGGTAAAATCGGTCTTCGCCAGCAACAGGCTTTATTTGAACATATCAAAAATCTCACCAATATCTTTTCTTCTTTTAAAGGAGTGGATATTGGTGCTGTTGGCGTTTCTGTAAGACCAAAAGACGAAGATGGTTCATATATGCCTTGCTTTCTTGCAGGTAAAATGAGCGCATACTCTATCGGTGGCAGCCTGAATGTACCTGTAATTGAGGCATCTCATCAGACAGGTCATCTGACAAGTGCTTTATTTGACCTGAACAGAGAGGACTTGTTTGACAAAACATTGCTTATGCTGCACGTATCAGGCGGTACCACAGATATATTGCTGGCGGAAAATGGTGTAGTGACAAAGACACTGGGTTCATCTCTGGACCTGTTTGCAGGCCAGGCAGTGGACAGGCTTGGAGTAAAGCTGGGCTTTCCCTTTCCTGCAGGGGTATATGTATCCCAATTGGCAGAAAAATGCGATGAAAAAATAAAACCGAAAGTAAGTGTGAAAGGTTTTGACTGCAATCTGTCAGGACTGGAAAACCAGTGTGATAAATTGCTGACACAGGGATATTCAAAAGAATATGTGTGCAGATACTGCCTTACTTTTGTTGCAGAAACTTTGATAAAAATGATTGAAAACGTCAGGGAAGAATATGGTAATCTGCCGCTGGTTCTTGCCGGTGGAGTAATGAGTTCTGCTGTTATCAAAAAAATAGTGACCGAAAAACTGCCTGATGCTATGTTTGTAAAACCTGAGTTTTCCAGTGATAACGCTATAGGCGTGGCGGTAAACGCCTGGAGAAAGGTAAACAATGGCTGATATTTTAACAGTTACTTCTTTGAATTTATATGTCAAGTCACTGCTTGAAAATGATGCCAATCTGATTGGTATTGCGGTAGAGGGTGAACTGTCAAATTTTAAAAAATATCCTTCCGGCCATTGTTACTTTACGCTTAAAGACGAAAAATCTTCTATAAAGGCTGTGATGTTTTCCAGCTATGTGAGAGGATTGAATTTTGCACCGGAAAACGGAATGAAAGTTATTGTCCGCGGCAAAGTATCGCTGTATGAACGTGACGGTGCATATCAGCTGTATGTAACAAATATGTTCCCAAGCGGTGCAGGTGCATATCAGCTGGCTTTTGAAAGAATTAAAAACAAACTGGAAAAAGAAGGGTTGTTTGATTTACGGCACAAAAAACAGCTGCCTGAATTTCCTTTTAAGATTGGTGTGGCAACTTCTGCAAAAGGTGCAGCCTTGCATGATATTATCAGCACAGCACAGCGCAGGTTTCCTTGTGTGGAAATAGTACTTGTGCCTTGTATGGTTCAGGGGCAGGAGGCAGAGCCCACAATTATCAATGCCATAAAACAACTGGACAGCATTGAAGACATTGAGCTTATCATTATTGCCAGAGGCGGTGGCAGCAAGGAAGATTTGTGGGTGTTCAATAGTGAGGCAATCGCCCGAACAGCTTTTGCTTGTAAAAAACCTATAATAAGTGCAATAGGACACGAAGTGGATTTTTCAATCCTGGATTTCGTGTGTGATGTAAGGGCAGCTACACCTACTGCAGCCGCAGAACTGGCTTTGCCGGATATATATTCTGTAAACATGCAGATTTCATCATATGAAAGAAATATAAAAAGACGGATGGATAATAAAATAGATAATTACCGGAAACGTCTTGAATTTATGGAAAAATCAGAAGGTTTTTCCGTATTGAAAAACAATATCAGATATTACAGAGAAAATATTTTAAATACAGAAAAAAAGATAAAAACAGCTATGGACAATATGTTGGCTTTACTTATGCAGTCAGTAGCTTCCAGAACAGATATTCTGGAAAACCAAAGCCCATTGAACAATCTGAAAAAGGGTTATGGGCTTGTTTATAAGGATAATTCGATTGTAAAGGAAACCGACTTTACAGTTGGCGAAACCGCTAAAATAGTGACTTTACGCCAGGAAATTGAATGTGAAGTGAAAAAAGTGAAACAGAGAAAGGCATAAATTTTTATGAAACAGACTTTTGAAAATGCTATGGCCAGACTGGAGGAAATATCCGATACTCTGGCAGAAAACAATGTTACACTGGATGAATCCCTGAAATTATATGCCGAAGGTGTAAAACTTTTAAAATTCTGCAATTCCAAGCTGGAACAGGCAAAAGTTAAAATAAGCGACATAGACGGCAATATTCCGGAGGTGGAATAATGGATACCAGAGTTTATATTGATGCTATTGAAAAAGAGTTGGCTGCTTGCTGTGATGAATTCTTTTATGCAGAATCATCAGTGACTTCTGCTGTGAAATATTCGTTGCTCAATGCAGGCAAGCGAATCAGAGCTGTTCTTATTTTTATGACAGCCGAAATGTGCGGTAAGGATTGGAAAAAATATCTTCGCCTTGCAAGTGCTGTTGAAATGATTCATTGCTATTCACTTATCCACGATGACCTGCCTTGTATGGACAATGATGATATTCGTCGCGGGAAGCCATCATGCCATAAGGCTTTTGGGGAAGCAACTGCTCTTCTTGCAGGGGATGCCCTGATTGGAATTGGTCTTGAAACAATAGCAAATGATAAAAACATTACAGATTCAGCCAGAATACAGGCTATGAAAGCCATTACAAGGGCTATGGGCCCTATGGGTATGATATATGGCCAGGAGCTGGATCTTGAATTTGAAAATAAATCTGCAGACAAGCGGATACTTAATACAATACACAAGCATAAAACAGGCAGAATGATTTCTCTGTGTGGTGTGCTTGGCAGCCTCGGCAGTGAACTTACAGAAAAGCAGAAAGTTGCGCTTGCTCTGTTTTTTGACAATATCGGCCTGGTATTTCAGATAGTTGATGACATTCTGGACGTGGAAGGCGATGAAAGTCAGCTTGGCAAGCCTGTAGGCAGCGATGCAGAGAACAACAAATCCACATTTGTATCTCTCTACGGCCTGGAAGAATCCAAAAAAATTGCCAATGAAATGACAGAACAGGCAAATAATACACTTAAAGACGCTTTTGGTGAAAATTCTGCCAATTTAATTGAATATACCGGATTTTTATTGAACAGGAAAAAATAGGTCATATATGAAAGAAATTATTGAAAATTTGTTGAACAATCATATTCTGATTGTTTCAGTGGCTTCATGGGCATCTGCACAGATTATTAAAACAATAATAAACTTTTTCTTTACAAACGAATTTAAAGCAGAACGCCTTGTAGGAGCGGGCGGTATGCCAAGCGCCCATTCAGCATTTGTAAGCTCTCTTGTTGTTGCTACAGGAATCCACTGTGGGTTAGACGCACCTGAATTTGCGCTGGCTTTTGCTCTTGCTGCTGTGGTAATATATGATGCCATGGGTGTGCGAAGAGCTGCCGGAGAACAGGCAAAAGTAATCAATCTTATAACCGATATGTTGTTCAAAAATTTTCCTGAAGATGATGTATACGTAAGCCAGCTTAAAGAGCTTCTTGGACATACACCGCTTGAGGTTATGGCAGGAGCAGCTTTAGGTATTACAATTGCTCTATTATTTTAAAAGGACTTTAAAATGGCGTATCCAATATTAGAAAAAATCAATTGCAGTCAGGATGTTTCTGACTTGCCTTATGAACAACTGAATAATCTATGCAGTGAGGTAAGAAGTTTCCTTATTGAAAAGGTTTCAAAGACTGGCGGTCATTTGTCTGCAAATCTTGGAACTGTGGAAATTGTAACTGCTATGCATTACTGTTTTTCCACACCGGTTGACCGGTTTGTTTTTGATGTAGGCCATCAATGCTATACCCATAAACTGTATACCGGACGCAGGGATAGATTTGACGGTCTGAGGCAACTTGACGGACTTTCCGGTTTTCCATCGCCTAATGAAAGTGAAGATGATGCTTTTATTGCCGGTCATGGCAGCACATCTATTTCTCTTGCTGTAGGTCTGGCTAAAGCAAAAAAAATCAAGAATGAGCCGGGATATGTTGTTGCTATTATAGGTGACGGTGCCTTTACAGGCGGTATGGCATATGAGGGGCTGAATAATGTTGGCAAGGAACTGAACAATCTTATTATTATTCTCAATGATAATAAGATGTCTATTTCCAAAAATGTTGGTTCTGTTCCACGGTATCTTTCCAATCTGAGAGCCAGTGGGGGATATCTGGATGCAAAAGAAGGTATTTCCAACACTCTGGAAAAACTGCCTGTTGTAGGCAAGGGTATTAGGGATGCTATTGTGGCATCAAAATCCTTTATCAGAAGAAATCTCTATCATTCCGGTACATTTTTTGAGGACTTGGGTTTTACCTATCATCAGATTTCAGATGGTAATGATATAGACAGCGTCTGTTCTGTATTGGAAGCTGCAAAAAGAGTAAACGGACCTGTATTCATTCATGCTCTTACCACCAAAGGCAAAGGCTATGCTCCGGCAGAACAGAACCCGGGTGAATTTCACGGTGTAAGCGCTTTTGATTTGGATAATGTACCTGACCCGGATGCTGCGCCAAAAGATTCTTATTCAACTATATTCGGCAAAAATCTGTCTGACCTTGCAAATAAAAATGATAAACTCTGTGCAATTACAGCTGCTATGAAATATGGCACAGGTCTGCAGTTTTTCTACAGAGACCACAAAGCAAGATTCTTTGATGTAGGTATGGCAGAGGAACACGCTGTCACCTTCGCTGCGGCATTGGCAAAGTCAGGTCTTCAGCCTGTTGTATGTCTCTATTCCACATTTATGCAGCGTGCGATGGACCAGTATATCCACGATGTTATGCTGCTTAATCTCAACGTTATGTTTGGTATAGACCGTGCAGGTCTAGTTCCCGGCGATGGTGAAACACATCAGGGCATACACGATATTGGTATTTTCGCCAATTATTGCAATACACCTGTTGTATGTCCTTCCAATTACGATGAACTGCTTTACTGGCAGAAATATCTCATAGAAAATGTAACAGGACCAAAGGTTCTGCGCTATTCCCGTGGTGGACAGGATGAAAACACAAAAGATTACAGATGTACAGGCAAGGAATTTGACCTGATAGCAGCATCAGAAAACAAAAATAATCTGATAATCTGTTACGGCAGACATTTCTCACAATGTCTGAAAGTACAGCAGATGCTTAAAGAGCAGGGAATATCCGCAGATATTCTTAAAATAAATATGGTGAATCCTGTACCCACACAGGCAATTGAACTCGCAAAAGAATATGAAAACATACATTTCTATGAAGAGCACGTAAAAAATGGCGGTGTGGCAACACGCTTTGGTGCACTTCTGCTTGAAAATGGATTTAAAAATAATTACAGCAGTCATTGCGTTCCTAATTATACAGTAAAACAAGCAACAGTCAGTCAGTTGTGGAAATTGTGCGGACTGGACTGCGAAAGTATTATTAATGATATAAAAGGTGTAAAATGAAAATTCGATTAGACCAATATGTTTTTGAACAGGGATATGCCCCGTCAAAAACACGCGCCCAGGCACTTATAATGTCTGGCATAGTGTTTGTAAATAACCAGAAAGCTGATAAAGCAGGCACTATGATTAAAGAAACAGATATTGTTGAAGTACGCGGCAAAGACCTTAAATATGTAAGCCGTGGCGGTCTTAAACTGGAAAAAGCCATAGAGACATACAATCTTGATTTAAATGAAAAGGTATGTATGGATATAGGTGCATCAACAGGTGGGTTTACTGACTGTATGCTGCAGAACGGTGCACGGAAAGTTTATGCTGTAGACGTGGGCTATGGTCAGCTGGCATGGAAACTGCGCAGTGATGAACGTGTCAAAAATATGGAAAAAACCAACATCCGTAATGTGACTGCAGATATGCTGGACGAGCCTATCAATTTCTTCAGCGTGGATGTATCTTTTATTTCACTCAAGCATATTTTCCCGGTTGCATACGCAATTTCAACAGATGATGTAATCGGTGCCTGTCTTGTAAAACCACAGTTTGAAGCAGGCAAGGAAAAAGTAGGAAAAAAAGGTGTAGTACGCGACAGTGCGGTACATAAAGAGGTTATTGAAAATGTTATAGGCTATGCAAATGAACACGGTTTCTATGTGCATAAACTTACATTTTCACCTATCAAGGGTCCTGAAGGCAATATAGAATTTCTTATTATAATTTCCAAGGATGAAACAAAGGAAATTGTTACACAGCAGGATATAGACGAAATTGTTTTACAGGCAAAAGAGCATTTGGGTGATTAAATGAAATTCTTTATCAAAGTAAATCTTACAAAAGAAAACAGTCTTCCGGTGGTAAAAGAGGTACTTGGACTGTTGGAAGAAGAAAAGCATGAATTTTTGCTTTGTTGTGATGATTATCTTGGCGAATTGCTCAATTCAGACAGATGTGCCGTATCTGTGGATGACGGACTGGAATGGTGTGATACTGTAATCACAATCGGCGGCGACGGTACTCTGCTGGAAGTAGGACAACAGGCATCGGACCATAACAAGCCGATTATCGGCATAAATACCGGGCATCTGGGCTTCCTTACAGCTATAGAAGGCAATGAAATTCATATGCTGAAAAAAATAAATAACAGCGAAATATTTGCAGTAAAAAAACATCATTTTTTACAGGCAAAGGTAAACCGTGGCAAATGGAAATATTGCCTGAATGATGTGGTAATATCAAAGGATGTTTACAGCAATACTGTAAATCTTTCTATCCACAGCAACGGAAATCAGCTCATGCGCTTTACCGGTGATGGTGTAATCATAGCCACTTCAACAGGCTCCACAGCTTATTCTCTTTCTGTGGGCGGCCCTATTGTAGACAGTGATTTGCAGGCTATGGTGATTAGTCCGGTAGCACCACACACACTGAACAGAACCGCTATGGTTCTGGGAAACAATAAAAATATTACCGTCAGGGCAAATGACCGAAGCGACAAAAAAGCTTTTGTGTCTTTTGATGGCAGAGACCATATCCGGATTGATAAAGAGGATGAACTTACTGTAAAGGTTTCCAGAAAATATGTTTCTATTTACACATTGGGTAACCTGGGACAGTTTGAAAAAGTAGATAAAAAATTAAAATCAAGATAAATTTGTAAAAGGAGTCAACAATGAAAAAAGCCAGACATAAGAAAATACTTTCACTTATCAACGAAAACAACATTGACAGACAGGAAGTTCTTCTGGACTACCTGAAAAAAGAAGGCTTTAAGGTAACACAGGCAACAGTTTCAAGAGATATCAAGGAACTGAATCTGGTAAAAATAGTGTCTTCAAACGGCGAATACAAATACGCACAGAACACAATTGTTGAAGATACAAAAGCTACTTTTACACGCTTTGACTATATTTTCTCTGAATCAATCAAATCTGTTGACTATGCAATGAATATCATTGTTATAAAATGCCACACAGCTATGGCACAGGCAGCCTGTGAAGTATTTGATAATCTGCACTGGGATGGTGTTGTTGGCACACTTGCAGGCGAAAATACAATCTTTATTGTAGTAAGAAACGAAGAAGTTGCACACAATCTTTGCGAAAAACTTAAACATTATATCAAATAAAACGGTGGAATTATGCTTTGTGAGCTTATTATTGAAAATGTAGCGGTTATAGAAAAAGCCAGTATCAATTTCCGCGACGGCTTTACCTGTCTTACAGGTGAAACCGGTGCAGGCAAATCTATCATTATTGACTCTATAAACGCTGTAATGGGTGAAAGAATATCCAAAAATATAGTGCGAACAGGTGCTGAAAAGGCGTCTATTGTTGCTGTGTTTGAAAATCTGGAACAGAGCATAATTGACAAAGCTATGGAAATGGATATAGACCTGCACGATGAATGCATTGTTCAGCGCCAGATAACAGCAGAGGGAAAAAGTACAGCCAGAATCAATGCTGTACCTTATCCTGTGTCTGTTCTCAAATCTCTTTTCAGCGATGCTATCAATATTCACGGCCAGCACGACAGTCAGAGCCTGCTAACACCATCAAAACATATAGGTATACTTGATTCATTCGGCACAGATACCGCTATAAAAGCCACATACAGTCAGTTTTATGATGAATACACTGCACTGGATAAGCAGATAAAAGAACTGGAATCCATCGATAGGGATAAACGGAATGCCCTTGATTTGTTGTCTTTCCAGGTACAGGAAATTGAAGATGCAGCACTTTCTTCAGAGGAAGAAGAACAGCTGAACAATGACAAACAGCTTATAAAAAATGCAGAGCATATCCTTACATCACTTTCTGATGCATATGGTTATCTGTTCGGAGATGATGAATCCTTTGGCGCTCTTTCAGCTTTGCAGGAAGCTGCCATGTCCACAGACAGAGTAAGTGCATTTGCCGATAATCTGAAAGAAATAGGTGAAAAGCTGAACGATGCTGCAGCTATAGCACAGGATGCTGGTTTTGAATTGAAAAGCTTTATGGACGATTTTGATGTGGACATTTCAGACATAGATGCCATTGAAGAGCGTCTTGATGTTTATTACAAAATGAAACGCAAATACGGTCCTGAAGTTGAAGATGTGCTTGAATTCTATGAAAAAAGCAAAAAAGAACTGGAAATGATAGAGTTTGCACAGGAAAAGCTGGATGAACTTTATGAACAGAGAAAAGTAATTCTGGACAAGCTCTCCATTTCAGCAAACAGACTTACACAGAACAGAAAAGATGTATTTGACAGACTGGCAGGAGAAATACAGCAGTCACTGGTGTTTCTGAATATGCCCGACGTAAGACTGTATCTTTCCTGCGAAAAGAAAAACTTTGGCTCAAACGGGCAGGATGATATAGAATTTATGATCTCCACCAACAGGGGTGAAACTGCAAAACCAATGGCAAAAATCGCCTCAGGTGGCGAACTGTCCAGAATTATGCTGGCTATCAAGAGTGTTCTTGCAGAAAAGGAAGATACCCATACATTGATTTTTGACGAAATTGATACAGGTGTTTCCGGTTCTGCTGCAATGAAAATCGGCAAGCTTCTCAAACAGACTTCTACAGGTAAGCAGGTGCTTTGTGTAACACATTCTGCACAGATTGCTGCATTTGCAGACAACCACCTGTTTATTGAAAAAACTGCCAGAGACGATGCCACATATACTTCTGTTACACAGCTTTCTGAAGCTGAAAGGGAAAGGGAAGTGGCCAGAATCATCTCCGGTGACAATATTTCTCTGACTGCTGTTCTCAACGCAAGGGAAATGATAGCACTGGCAAAAAACAGTTGACATTAATTTGTCAAAATGATATTATTTGATACATAGATAAAACGCTATGACAAAGAAAAGTAACTGGAAAAGTGCGGTACAGAGAGAGTGCGGTTGGTGAAAGCACGACTTGGAGTTTTCAGTGAATACCCTTTTGAGCGGCAGTCCGAAATAACAGTAGGCGCTGACGGCAGTTCCCGTTACAGAACGAAAAGTCTTTGTACTTTGTGAGACGGTTTATCGTGAGATATTCCGTAAACAGAGGTGGTACCGTGTTATATATTAACGCCCTCTGCCAGACCGGCAGGCGGCGTTTTTTTATTTTCCATTTTATACCGCTGTACCGGATAAAGATTTTTAAGGAGGAAAAAACAATGGAATTTAACGGTATGAAATTACCTGATAACGCTTATGACCTTCTGGTTGAAAGAGGCCTTATCAACAATGTAACAAACCCTGAAATTGTACGCGATCTTATCGCAAACGAAAAAATTACTTTCTACATCGGATTTGACCCAACTGCAGACAGCCTTCATGTAGGTCACTTCCTGCAGCTGCTGGTTATGAGATATATGCAGATGTACGGCCACAGACCTATCGCTCTTATTGGCGGCGGCACATGTATGATAGGTGACCCTTCCGGTAAAGCAGATATGCGTCGTATCATGTCCAGAGAAGAAATTGATGCCAACGGCGAAAAATTCAAAGTAACAATGAGAAAACTGCTTGATTTTTCCGACGGAAAAGCCCTTATGCTGAACAATGCTGACTGGCTGATGGAACTGAATTATGTAAACTTCCTGCGTGAAGTGGGCTGGCATTTCTCTGTAAACAAAATGCTTTCCGCTGATGCATTTAAAGTTAGAATGGAAAGAGACATAGGTCTTACATTTACAGAATTCAACTATATGCTTATGCAGGGTTACGACTTCTACTACCTGTTCAAAAACCATAACTGTATTGCACAGTTCGGCGGTTCAGACCAGTGGTCCAACATTCTGGCAGGTACAGAACTTATCCGTAAAAAAGACGGTAAGGACGCATATGCTGTTACATTCAATCTTCTCACAACAGCAGATGGCGTAAAAATGGGTAAAACTGTTAAAGGTGCTGTATGGCTTGACCCAACAAAAACATCACCATACGAATTCTTCCAGTACTGGAGAAACATCAATGACGCTGACGTTGCAAACTGCATGAAGATGCTGACACTTGTTCCGCTGGAAGAAATTGAAGACTATGTAAAACGCGGCGGTTCTGCTTTCAACGAAGCAAAAGAACGTCTTGCTTACATCCTGACAGAAATGATTCACTCCAAAGAAGATGCTGACCAGGCTCTGAAAACATCCCGTGAACTGTTCTCAGGTGCTGCAAACAGCGAAAATATGCCATCTGCAGCTCTGGCTGATGAAAACTTCACAGACGGCAAAATTGCTGTTCTTGACCTGCTGGTTGCCACAAAACTTGCTCCATCCAAATCTGAAGCAAGAAGACTTGTAACACAGGGCGGTATCCTTGTAAACGATGAAAAAGTAGATTCTATTGATGCAACATTTGAAAAAGCTGCATTTGAAGGCACATTTATCGTTAAAAAAGGTAAGAAAACATTCCTTAAAGTTACACTGTAATCGAATATTTGATTTTAAAGCCGGAAGAAAAACTTCCGGCTTTGCTTTATTTGTAAATATGTGTTATAATAAATTGTTTTTAAAATTTACTTTATTATGGAGGCAAATTTGTCAATTTTCGTAATAGGTGATCTGCACCTTTCATTTGGTACAGAAAAGCCAATGGATATTTTTCAGGGTTGGGAGAACCACTGGCAGAGAATAGAGAAAAACTGGCGTAAACTTGTAAAGGACACAGATACAGTAGTTATACCGGGTGATATTTCCTGGGGGCTTACTCTTGATGAAGCCTTACCTGATTTTCAGTTTATCAATTCATTGCCGGGACAGAAAATAATCTCCAAAGGCAACCACGATTACTGGTGGCAGACAGCAAAAAAACTACAGGAATTTGTAGAGAAAAATAATTTTAATACAATAAAATTCCTGCACAATAACAGCTATGAGGTAGAGAATTATATTCTTTGTGGCACCCGTGGCTGGATATTTGAAAATGGCCAGCGGCAAGATGAAAAGGTTATTCTCCGTGAGGCCGGCAGGCTGAGGGCTTCTCTTGACTATATAAAAAGCGATAAGGAGAAAATTGTTTTTCTTCATTATCCTACTGTGTATCAGGAACAACGCGCTAATCATATAATTAACACACTTAAAGAGTACAATATCAAAAGATGTTATTACGGACATCTACACGGCAAAACAATT
>CAZYSS010000003.1:53672-55173 GCA_964649845.1 uncultured Oscillospiraceae bacterium | reverse complement strand
CTTTTAAAGCATAATACCCTGTATTTTTTCGTAAAGATACTTTCGGCGGCATAAATTTTATTCCACGGTTATCTTGACTTCAAAATACAGGGATATTTTTTTGCAATCACAGACGAAACGAAAAAATTTAATCGGCAGATTAAGTTTTAAAGTTTTGAAAGTGAGGACAAGAAAATGAAAGAAACAGTTAAAACGAGCAGAACAGCAGGGTATCTGGAAAAGATGTTCCGAGTATTGAACGGCAAATATTTTGATGGCCAACTGGAAGAGCCTATTATAACAATACAGTCAACACCGAGAGCCTATGGACACGTGACGGTTGCTAAATCTTGGCGCAAAGGACAGGAACACCGACACGAATTAAATATAGGTGCCGGGACACTGGACAGGCCGATAGAAAATGTGGTGGCTACTCTTTTACACGAAATGGTACATTTGTGGAATATGCAAACAGGAGTAAAAGACTGTAGCAGAGGCGGTGCATATCATAATAAAAAATTCAAAGAAGCTGCAGAGCGGAGAGATTTACATATAGAATATGACAAATATATAGGATGGAGTATTACAGAGCCGACTGAAAAACTTTTGGATTTTATTATTGAACAAGGATGGACAGACATTATGATGGGGCGAAACGAATGGAGTTTCAAGCCGGTATCTGGCGGTTCAAACAATAACGGAAACACTGATGCAACACCAACAGGCGGTAAATCACACCACAGAAAATATATATGCCCCTGCTGCAGAAATTCAGTCAGAGCTACAAAGGCATTAAATATAATGTGTATGGACTGCAGAGAGCAGATGATAGTTGAATAAAAAATAGGGTGGCGCGAAGCCACCCTATTGATATGTGTACATCAATTAACGAAAAAGAAAAAGGGAAAAAAGGAAAAAGGAAAAGAGAAAAGAAAAAAGGAAAAAAAGGAAAAAAGGGAAAAAAAAGGGAAAAAAGAACAGTCCCCATTTTTATACTTGCTTTTATGCTGCGTTTCAGGTAGTGATTATGATGCTTTTCAGGTAGTGTCTTTTATTTTTAAGCAAAAAAATACTGCCCTCCGAAGAAAGCAGCGATGCGGTTCCAGTTATATTGTTATCGGTTATTTGAAAAATATTGTGGGTTAAACAAAATAATCAACAGGTGAGAAAGTATGCTTAATTTAAAAAATAGTGTGGGTTTTCTGAACAGTAATTCATAATTTTGCTTGATTCACAGCTACTGTTCATACCATATGATTGCAGTAAAATAAACAAATTCTTTGTATTTATAAATGCTTCAGAAATAGCAAATAAAATTAAGAATAGGGCATAATCCCACATTTTCCTATATATAGAAAAAAGATACTTTTAATGCTGAAAATAAAAAATCCCACAATATATTTTAAATAACCTTATTATCACATTTGTTGCGAAATTTGTCTAACTATGGTATAATTGTACACAGGCAATACCATAACGGTAGGCGGTTAGCTCCTTTTACTTAATTGCAGAAGGAGTGAAA
>CAZYSS010000003.1:0-53572 GCA_964649845.1 uncultured Oscillospiraceae bacterium | reverse complement strand
AATACCATAACGGTAGGCGGTTAGCTCCTTTTACTTAATTGCAGAAGGAGTGAAAATTTTTTGTTGCGCTCCTTTGAGTTTTTTGAAAGGAGTGATGTGTATGACGTTTTCAGACGTTGCTACTTTACTCGCCCTCATTGGCGGAGCAATATACGGGACGGTACAGATTTGTATCGCTTTATTTATTAACAAAAAATAACCGCCCAAGCTGCGAACTAAGCGGTTATTTTTAACACTATTTCGAGCTAACCGTCTATCGGTATTGCCCTTTTCATTTTTATTTTAGCAAGATTTAGGTTAAAAGTCAACAAAAGTATGCTGGGGTGGAATAACCACCCCCTATCTACGATATTCAGCATACTTCAGATTTGCATTGCAATATTTAAAGACAAAAAATAACCGCCCAAGCTCCCAAACGTACCGATTATTTTTTTACATTTACAGTATATTCATTTCTTATCAATGTGTCAACACTGCAAGTAAAAGATAAAAAAGAATAAAAAAGAAGCCCTCGGTTAAGAGGGCCTCAAGATAACGAGGTTTGCAACCTAAAAAACAATGCGAGCTATAAGCGATTACACCCAACCTTCCCAGTCAGAGCCATCAGAGCCGTTGGACTCATCTTTTTTCTGCTCTTCAGCATCGAAGTCACTGAAGTCCATGTCGCCGCTTTTGAAAGCACCACATACTGGGCAAGTACCACCACTTGTATGACCGGTTGTGCCACACTGAGGAGTGGACTTCACTGCGCCACATACTGGGCAGGTGCCATCTGTGGAGTGACCGACTGCGCCGCATTTAGGAGTGGTTTTCACCGCACCGCATACTGGGCATGTGCCGTCTACTGTATGGCCTACATCACCGCATTTAGGTGTAGTTTTTACTGCACCGCATACAGAACAAGTACCATCTGTAGAGTGACCGACTGCACCACACTTAGGAGCTTCAGTTGGAGTAGGAGTTGCCACTTCCTGTTTAGTGGCTGTGTAAGTGTTGCCACAAACACTGCATGTACCATCAGTTGTGTGCCCTACTGCACCACACTTAGGAGCCACATATTTGTTGCCACACACTGGGCATTCGCCTTCAGTTGTGTGACCAACGGAACCGCATTTAGCAGTACCGTTACCGCCATTTGTTTCAGCATCAGATTTGTCATCTTTTGCTTCAACATCTTTGTTGTTATCGTTGTTAGCTTCGGTGTTGACTTTGGCTTCTACGTCAGAGTTAGTTTCAATTTTATCAGAGTTTGAATTTTCAATTATTTTTGAACTTTCGTCAGAATTTGAATTATCGTTTGGCGCAGAACAAGCAACAAGTGAAAAAACAAGGGTTAACGACAGAAAAATTGATATTAATTTTTTCATAGGTTTCACCTCCTTTATTTATCGGGCGTGTCAGTTGAAGCCACGCCCTTTTTGATTTTTCTTTGATAGGAATTTTAACATAAATTTCGGGTAAAGTCTATATATAAACTTTATTTTGATTTGATGTATACATTTCAAAAAGACTATATATAGACTGAATCTGCCAATATATATCTATATACTTGTATTGATAGACGATATATAGGCGGTGAAATGGTGAAAACACAGGAAATTATAAAATCCAGAATATTACAGCTTTGTGATGAGCATGGCTATAATATCAACAGTTTGTCACACCGCTGCGGTATACCATCATCAACGTTGAAAAGTATTTTATATAACGCCAGTAAAAACACCGGTATTGTTACAATTAAAATGATTTGTGATGGCTTGGGTATATCATTGTATGATTTTTTCAACACAGATGATTTTAAAAATACAGAAATGGAAGATACAGAATAAGCGAGGTCGTGTGACCTCGCTTTAATATTTACATAGAGCATTTTCTGATTTCGCCTTTGGAAATGCCGGTGAGTCTGGATAATTGACTGATTGCAATGCCATCCTCTAAAATCAACTGCCTAATGATTTCATTTCTACTTATTACATTAATATTATTTAACTTCATTGGAGCAACGCCATAATCTTTCGTAATTAAAGCAGTAGCTTCTTTATCAGTGTATTTGACTTTTTTAACGTCAATATCAATAAACGTATTTACGCCATTATCAATTTTGTAATGATAATTTTTAAGCCAGTCCACCGGGCAGTGTTTAAGCGTAAAGTTTGTATTTACAGCACACAATCCTTTTCTGCTACTAAAATAATCGTTATAACTTGACCACTGATATTTGTCAAAATCTATCACGATACCGGCTTCAATTGGGTTTTTATGTACATACCTGAGTAATCTGAGGTAATATCCTTCATTTTCAACAGGCTGACTTTTAAATCTGCCTTGAAACAGACTGCCACAACGTTCATATTTTTTGTTGAAGTGTGCAGCATAAGCAACTGCAATACTTTTCATTTTACGCTCTAATATATCATTTTCACCTATAGTAATCTTTACAATAAGATGTATGTGATTACCCATAAGACAATATGCCAGAATCTGAAATTCTTCACACTGCACGTTGTTAAGTATTTCTAAAAATTTGATATTATCCATATCATCAATAAAAATCTGCATTTTATTGTTGCCTCTGAGCATGATATGATAAATACCGGACGTAGATACTACTCTTGATTTTCTTGCCATTTAATTGACCTCCATATTTTTAATATAGATTAAACTCTGGATAAGCATTGAGGCTTCACCACGAGTCATTTTACCAGTGTCAATATTGTAGTCCGGTGCTAATTTTTTAATAAGGTTTATCTGTGCTTCTGACGGACTATCTTTATCCCAATATGAACGTACAGTTTTATCCCAAATATGTCGATTTTTCTTATGGTTCTTTTTTAAATCACTATAAACGAAATCAAAAAGAAACTGTAAATCCATAGGGGATTTGCTGCTTTTTTTGTTTCTATAAAGAAAATGTACATCTTTGCCGTTTTCATCTTTCATGGGTTTGCTGATTTTATATACCACATTGGGGACGGCCAAAAGATAACTTCCGTTTTTAAATTTTACCCATGCAACATTGTGCATATCGTTTGATATTCCTTTTTCAATGACATTCACTTCTCGAATATCTTTAATCATTGTATCTGGTCTTGATATTATTATATTAAATTCTTCACTCATAAGATTCTCCTGTTCATCTTTATTTTTATCTTTATCATGTTTTTCAGCTTTTTCTTCGGGAATATCTTTACCAAATAGTGTAGCTGCAGTGCATAATGGAATTTCTGATATCCCTATGCAGTCAATAATTCTGCATTTTTCTTTTCCGGGATAAAGACGTAATCCTCTGCCGACAAGCTGTGCATACGTACCGGGATTGGTTCTTGCGATAGGTCTTGCAATAATAATTGTTTCAGTGCAGGGAAGGTCAGTTCCCTCTGTCAGCACACCGTAGTTTACAAGTACCTTATATGTGCCAAGCGTATACAAATCCAATAAGGATTGTCTGTTTCGCGTGTTACCGAAAATTGCAACGGCTATTGTTCGCCCGGCCTGCTTATTGATGTACTTGACTATATCATTACCTTCTGAAATGCTTGCAGCATATATTATTGTCTGTCCTTTCGCCAGTTTAAAATATGCTTCTGATACTCCTAAAGCAGTGCCGGACATGAGCTCTGCAACATCATTCTGATTAAGTTCACCATATTCATTGATTTTAATCGTTCCAATTCTGTACTTAAGTGGTGCTTGAAAACATTCAACAGGGCAAAGATATTTGTTTTCAATACCCCATAATACATTTTTTTCATAAATGATATCATCAAATATATTCCCAAGACCTACATCGTCATACCTGTGAGCTGTAGCAGTGAATCCATATATTGTCGCATTTTTAAAATAGTTTAATATTCTGCGGTATGTAGGTGCTGTTGCGTGATGAGCTTCGTCAATGATAATTGTGTCAATTTCACGGGGATTGTATTTCGGTAAACGACCGGTCAGACTCTGTACAGAGGCACTGATTACTTTATGTTTGTCCGGGTCAGCATGATAGTAGCTCATTTCAATGCCGCAAGGTAAATCCTTAAGATATTTTAACGGCTGTTCTACCAGTTCGGCGCGATGTGAAATAATAAGACAGGTGTGATTGTTTTCCAAAACCTCGTGTCTTATAAATTCGGTGAAAATAGCTGTTTTTCCAAGACCGGTAGCCAATACAACCAATGCTGCCTTGCCTTCATAGCCTTTCATGATTTCAAGACATTCTTTTTGATAGTTTCTGAGAACCAGAGGCGTAAAGCCTCTGTCCTCAGGTGTATTTGTAATATAATCTGTCATATCAGTTACCAAGCACTTTAGAGCAGATTCTTTCGTTTTTTAATCTATGTACTAAACCAAGCCAGAAATACTCATCTGAACAAGGATTAATACAATCAGCTTCTGTATCAAATATTACATCAAAATCTGAAAGTAAAGCGGAAGATTCAGTGTATCTTCCAAGATGAAACGCATACATCACCAAGTCAACTAAACTATTTGAATTTTCTGCCTCAGTGTAATATTTTTCAAAAATGATTTCAAAAATTTCATAGAATGCTATATCTGCTTCACCCTTGCTAAATTGATATCTCAGAACATCTAAATCTACGAACTGGTTTTTAAGTGAAGATATTCTTAATAGTGAAAAGATAATCCGTCCTTCGTCATATCCTTCTTGACCGGTATAATTCTCGTCAACATAATTTATATTTTCATAATTATTTACGACATTAATCGCGCCAAGTAGAAAAGCAAATGTTATGAGCTTAATGATAGTATCATCTGGTATAACTCTAAAAAAGTCTGTATTGCTGATAATTACATTCATGATGCTAAATAATGATGCTTCGTTCTTTTTCATAATTAATCTCCATTTCGTTTAAAAAATATGTTTGTATAATTTTGTCATACCCAGAGTTGTCTCTGAATATGTACCTACCTGGTATTGCCGGTAATTTTGCAGCACTACCGTCGTCAAGAATTACTGATGAGCTGGCTATATCTGCCATTCTTGCACACAGTCTTCCATCTAATTGACCTTTAAGGCTGCCCGGAACACTGCTCACTTCCGGTCGCTGAGTGGAACATATAAGATGTATGCCGGTGAAACGTGCAAGTCTTGAAATGTTAACCAGTTTGGATAATATTTCATTAGACCTGTCTTTTTCCGTTTTTGACATTCCTTTTGAATCAAGAATTACAGCTGTTTCATCAACAATGACTATAATTCTTTTCATCTTCTCATCTGATTTTTCGTTATATTCAGATATTTTTGAACTGTTCACATCAATAAACTTTTGCGCGCGCAGGCTGATTTCTTCGGTCAGATTGTCAAGCAGTTTTAAAAGTGAATCATTGTCACTTATTATCGGTGCTCTATCTTTGAACCTTTGATAGTCAACACCATATTTCCAGTCAACAATATATACCTGCGCACCCTTTAACAGACTTTGATGAACAATGAGTTTGCATAAAGCTGTTTTGCCGTTCCCGGTTGTACCACCTATGAGCCAATGTGGAATTTTTGCGAGATTCATTGATACTTTGCCGGCAGGGTACTCTCCCAATACTATGGAGAAGTCATCAATAATGATGTTGTTATCATCCCAGTTTATAAGAGTAGGCATAACATAATCTGCAGAGGCACAGTGTAAAGTAATTTCTCTTTTACTTGCTGTTTCAGAAAAGCCTAAAATATGTATGTTCAGTGCCGTTTCAATTTTTTCCTTCCAGTTCTCCCATTCAGATAGAGGGAATCCTTTACTCCAAAATGTGATATCTTTTAAGACGTCACTTTTGTTTTCAATATGTATAGGAATAGGAGCTTCAAAGGCAGTGTTTATCATTCCGATGCGTGTAAGATTGTTAAATATCTCAATGGCACCCGGAACATATCCGAACAATGCGATTAATAGTATTACCGCTATAATAATTACAGGTATACTTATAAAAGTGTTTAAAAGTCCCAATATGCCTGATATCGTCGCAGAATTTACAATATTTATAAAAGCTACAGCAATAAATATTGAAACGATTGCTGAAAAATATTTTAATGATTTTTTATCATCTCTTAATTTTTTTATCCCTTGAAAAAAGGCGATAACAAAGAATTTTTGTATTGTTTTCTGTCTTAAAGAAAATTTTATTTCATCCAAAATATTTCACTCCCATATATAGTTTTTTCCAAAGATATTTATAAAATCTTCGGTAGACCAACCATAAATCTCCATAGCTGCCTTTTGAGCAAGGCTTTTTAAATTGTGATTATTTACAGCATTAAAGTGTATACCATTGGGCGGTTCATTGTGACAATTGTGGCAGAGGGTAACGGTCAGCCCGTACTTTCCAGACTTTTTGCGGTTTGCGCCGCCAAAAATGTGGTGATTTTCCAAATCTTGAGTGCTACCACAAATATAGCAACATCTATATTCGTTATAGTCTAATAAACTTTTCATTTTCATCCTCTTATAATAGAAGATTCCCCGTATAGCCGATAGGACAGCTTCCTTGTCAATTTTTATAAGGAATATTCATTTTCTCACAAAATCGTTTAAACTTTGCTTCTGAAATTTCCTTGCTTTTATGCTCAAACTTTTCTTTCATAGGGTTATCTGTTTCTACGATGAAGTCATAATCTTTTGTATCAGGATTGTACTTATGGACTTTAATCTTGTCTTTAGTCATTTCTATCATCGTGCCGCAACGTCGCTTGAGCTGCTCGATAGGTTCATTTGGGGTGAAAAATTCATTATAGAACTTTTCTATTGATAAAACAGTGGTCAGAATAATCATATCTGCTGTAATCCACCTATCCTTATACCTTGCACCTACTGCGGAAGATGTATTGTTATCAAGGAGTTTGAGCCACTCCTGTAACTGATATGATGAAGGCCTTGCATCATCAATAATGAGGCAATCCTGACCTTTGTATTCTTGGACAGGGTCACGGTTGCTACCTGACAAGCAGTAGCTGTAACCATATTCTTCACAGATAGCTTTTGCATATTCGGTTTTGCCAGAACCGGCTTCTCCATAGATGTATATAACTTCCATGTTGCGGTCATTATTAGTCTTGAGTTTGCCTTCATAATGTTCCAGAGCACGCTCAAATTCAACCTTATGCTCCACATACTGTGCTGGTGGTACTATATCAAAGATGTTATATCCACGGATACTGCCTTCGGAAATTAATTTCATAATATTGTTGAAAGTTTTCTGTGCAGCCATCTCTGCTTCACTTTTTCTGCGAATTTCTTTCCAATCATAATTCTCTTTTGCAACAACAATTTCATCTGGGTATTGATGTTTTCCCGGAGCGTTGGCGTGGGTTAAGTAGCTTAGTGCGCCACCTATATCTACCATCCACCTTTTGCCTCTGAGAACCTTTTGTTTAATATTGCTGACATACTGAGCTTTTACACCCACATAATTTCCAATTGTGGAAAACTGACGGCCTTCAAGGAGTTCAAGAACAATGTGAACATGAGGTTCTACAGCTTCTCCGTCTTTATTTACATCCTGGTCGTGTACAGCAAATGCCCAATATTTAATATTAGGTTCATTGTTGAGTTTTTCTATCAGAAGCTCAATATGGTTGCCTGGGTAACCTTCGAGGAATTTAAGTTGTGTAGAAATTTCACATTTCTTTACAGACACATATCTCCCCCTTTCGGCTGCCATAAACCTGCCACAAACAGTTATCAATCCTATAGGACAAGCCCACTATTTGGATTGATAACTGCTGTAAAGCGGCTGATTTAGTGGCTTATTATTTAATTTTTTGATTTTTGCCTGCCACACCACACAGCAGCTATTCTGCCGCTGTGTGTGCGGCTGCCAATTAATCTTCTACAACTACAGATGATACTTTTCCGTATCTGTTGTAGTAGATTTTGATGTTTTTGTTCAGAAGGTCTTCCACTTTAAGATTTTCGCTCTGAAGTTTTCTGTCAGACATATAGATTTTATCTACTGCATAACCTGCACCCTGACGTGGTGATATTTCAGAAGCAACATAAATGCTGTAACCTGTAATGTGTTCAACTTTGCCGTCGCGGGTAACATCGAAATCCGCTCTTCTAAAACCAACAACTTTTACCATACTATTATCTCCTTTCTCATAGATTAAGGTGTTTTAAGCAACTGACTCATTGTAGTTAGACTTTTCTTTAAGCCATTGCTTGTATTCTTCTTGATTCCGGGAGATGAACTCTTTAATATCATCGTATATAGCATGGGCAATCGCTTTAGCTTGTTCTTCGGTGATTTTCATAGCACATCTCCTTTCTGTCTTACCTTACATAATTATTCTATAATAATATTTCCAGAAATAATATAGTTTTAAAAATCGTTAAAAGAATATATAAAATCAATAAACATCTTTTTATATAGTATATTTTTCTTTATATATAAGGGAATAATAAGAAATATTGAATAAATTAAAGAACTGTATTATATTATTGACATCTAAATTATAATACTGTATATTATATATAGGTATAAAAAGGAGAATAATATGGCATGGATAGTAGATTTGGATATTAACAATGGCTTAATATCTGTAGCACAAAAAGAAAACGATAATATAATTGAAAAATTTGGGCCGTTTAGGCAGGGAAAAATAACATATCAATATATGTTTAGCTTATATATGAACGGAAAAGAAAATGTCGATGATGAATACAAATTCTTAGGTTTCTTTGGTCGAATCGACATGGCACCAAAAGAAAAACAGTTTGATTATTGTGATAAGGAGTTCAAAAGACTATTCAATTCTCTACCAATGCCAAAGAGGGAAAATTTATATATGAGCTTTTATCATATGTTATACGAAATAACTTCTGTTCTTACATTTGATAAAAAGCAAGACGAAACATATAAAGAAGATATAGGCATGTCGGTAAGAGAATTTTACAAAGATAGTCTTATATTTAAAGATAGGGAATCTATAATAAATGCATATACATCTATTGAGTACGAAGGCCAAGAGCAAGAAATATTAGAATACAGTCGTTTAACTCCAAGAGAATTCAAATGTTATTTTGAATACTCAGATAAAGGCGTGAAGCAGTATTATGTAGTAGAAAACATCGAGGATTTAATAGCTTTTGATGTAATGATGTATTATTGCAACCCTAATGCCAAAGGGCAAATAGGCGTATGTCGCTTTTGTAACAAACCATTTTATTCTTCAAAAAAAGGTGCTCTTTATTGCTCGGATTTATGTGGAGTGTATTATCATCAACACATTAATGACATAACTCCCCTCCAGAATCGCTATAATCAAGTTAGAACCGAATCTACATCAAAATTCTTTGCTATTAAAAAAGACAAAAAGAAGCAACGTGATGTGCCAAATAATGAGGAGAAAAAAATATATAAGCAAATCCGTAAGGATTGGAGAAAAGAGGCGCTCGAAATTAAAGACAATATAGAATCTGGTTCTAAAGTGATGGACGAAAAAGAATATTCAAAATTAATAAGAAAACGATTAAAAGAGTTATGTGAAGAGCATGGAATGGAGTTGATTAGACAAGCATGAGAGCAGTAATATATGCCAGATATTCGAGTAAAGCTCAAACAGATTTCAGCATAGAGACACAGGTTGATTTGTGCCGTGAGTTTGCAGCACAAAAAAACTGGACAGTAGTAGGTATATATGCTGACAAGGCTCGTTCTGGCAGAAATGATAAACGAGAAGAATTCCAGCGAATGATTGCTGATGCAGGTAATAAAAACTTTGATAAAGTCATTGTTTATGATGTGGATAGATTTTCCCGCGAAACTTCTCAGGCTTTGTTCTACAGAAAGTTTTTACAAGATTCCGGTGTAGAATTACATTTTGTTAAATCTCCGGGGTCATCTGGCAAGGATGCGTTTTTAATGTTTGGTATCACATCATTGTTTGCAGAAAATGATGTGAATAAAGATATTGAAAAAATAAAGGACGGGCATGACAAAAATATTGAATTTGCATACTCTAACGGGGGAACAATTCCTTTTGGCTTTAAAACAGAGGTTGACCCTGCAGCGGAACACAAAAAACGACCCAAAAAGAAATATGTTGTGGATGAAGAAAAACGACATATTGTAGTGGAAATTTTTGAACGATATGCAGCCGGAGATACTATAAAAAATATCTGCGACTCTCTTAATTCACGAGGAATTAAATCTGCAAGCGGTTCTAAATTCAATAAAAATAGCCTACGCACTTTATTACAGAACAAAAAGTACATAGGCATATATCATTATAAAGGACAGGAAGTTCCTGATGGGATTCCAAGAATAATTAGTGATAACTTATTTGAGGCTGTTCAGCTGCGTTTTGAAATTAACAGGAAGACTCCACATCGTTCAGAAGAATATCTTCTCACCAATAAATTATTTTGCGGTCATTGTAAAAGTCCTATGACCGGCAATATCGGTAAAAGTCATACAGGTATTAACTACTACTATTACAGTTGCAATAAAAGACGTTATGAAAAAACTTGTAATAAAAAGAGTATCAGAAAAGATGTTATCGAAGATAGTATTATAAACAAAATCAAAGCCTCTTTGACTGATGATAATATAAAGCAGATTGCGGGAGCTGTAGTTGAAAAATGTCGAGATGAGCAAAAGAATAGTGATTATCTCAAGTCTACTGTGTTGTTAAAACACAATAAAAAAGACCAAGAAAATCTTATCAATACTATTCAGAAGACAGGACATCTGGCAAGTGAAATCGCAATCAAAGCATTATATGAACGTTTGGATAAACTAATCGCAGAGGAAAAAGAATTAAATGCACAGATTATTATTGAGAAAAAAAGAATATTGGATATAAGTGAATTAGAAGTCATATTCTTTTTCGAAAAACTCAGAGATAGCAAAACACTGTCGTTTAATCAGAAAAAAATGTTTATAAATACATTTGTTAAAAAAGTGTATTTATATGATGATAACAGGATAGCTGTATTTCTGTACGTTCAAAAAGAACCTGTTTACTATACTCTTGAGGATGAAAATTTAATAGAGACAGGTGCTCAAGAATTTTTGCGTTTAAATTCACTCGGTGCACCAAATAAAAAAGAGTATCGCAAGATACTCTTTTTTATTTTATGTAGGTTGGCGGACTCGAACCCGAGTGCCTCAAGCGGCGTCATCTGATTTGATTATAATACTTTAATCGAAACATATAAAATCTTAAAAAAATAAAAATTCATTATTCTGAATATAATACAATCCGATACCAGAATACAAGATTTTTGAAAATCGACAAAATCAGAGTTTTTTTTACAAATATCAAATAATCAGGACTGCAATTTATGCAATGCTGCAAAGTTTATATAATAAACCTATAGGTTTATTATATAAAGAAAAATGGGCAGAAAATTAAAATTAAAATGATTTACTTGTAAACTAATTCTGGAGGTGCGTTGATTGAATAAAGAAAATAATAGTTAAATAGCAACAAAAATATATATTTGACACATCGGGATATTTAGTTTGATAAATATATTGTGATGAAAATATATCCGTTTGTAATGCGATAAAATGCATAAATAAACAATTAAACGGATTAAAAATGAAATATTTTTCATATCAATTAATTTTTATGCTTGAAAAAATTGAAACAATAGTGTATCATAATGTAAAATAGCTGGTTAGCTATTGCTTATGAGAAGTATAGACAGGATGGGCACAAAAATGAAAACCATAGAAAAAGAACGAATTTTCAAAGCATTGGGTGACAGAAACAGACTTGAAATTATGGACCTTATCAGCGAACAGGAGCTTAGCGCAGGACAGATTCTCCAGAAGGTTAAAATGGCACAGTCTACACTGTCTCACCATATGAAAATTCTTTGTGACAGCGGAATTGTAAATTCCCGCAAAGATTACAGATGGGTTTACTATACAATAAACGAAGAAGTTGCACTTGAAGTAAGTGAAATTCTCAAAGGTTGGACAAAATAAACCATTGGAAAAAGACCACGTATGCGGAACGTGGTCTTTTTTGCATATTGTTATCTGTCATAGGCATATAATGTATAAATTCATTGTATCCGGAGAACAGATATGCAGGACAAATTTTTTATCGACCTCGGTGGTGACAGGGCTGTAGCCATAGGCCGCTATGTGGCTGAAACAGGGGCCACCGTCAGACAGGCCGCAACTGTTTTTGGCATTTCAAAAAGCACCGCCCACAAAGACCTTACAGTCAGACTGAAATATGAAAACATATCACTGTACAGGCAGGTGGCACAGGTATTGCAGAAAAACAAGAACGAAAGACACATCCGTGGCGGAATGGCCACCAGGAAAAAATATATGCATCACAAATACAGCAACATTGACAAATAGTTGTCCGGAAATTATCATAACTTATACATATTCAATAAAATTGTATATTTAAACTTGATTATCCAAAATTTCAGTAGTATACTTTGGATATATATAAATCGGATATATCCAAGGAGAAAGAAAAATGATAGACAACAAAAAACTTTTTGCTGCAGTTGATGAAATAGCTGATGTTATTGCCAAAGCCAATGACGAGGTATGGCAGGCAGCAGAAGTATGGTTCAAAGAATACAAATCAGCGCGGATACTTACCAAAGCTGCTGAAGATTTTGGTTTTGAAACAGAGATGGGAGTTTCCGGAATCCCTACAGCATTTGTGTGTAAATGGGGCACAAAAGGCCCTAAAATAGGTATCCTGGCAGAATATGATGCATTGGATGCCCTGAGTCAGAAAGAGGGCGTGGCAGAAAAAATGCCAGCAGATGGCAGACCGGAAGGCTTTGCAGGTCATGGCTGTGGACATAACAGTCTGGGTGCCGGCGCACTTGGCGCTTCCATTGCGCTGAAAAAATACTGCGAAGAAAACGGTCTGGATGCACAGATATATTTCTTTGGCTGTCCTGGTGAAGAAAACGGCAGTGGCAAAGTGTTTATGGCACGTGATGGTCTGTTTGATGATATGGATATCTGTCTTACATGGCATCCGGGTGATTCAAACTCCATCACAGGTGTAGGTTCATTGGCGAACATCAGTATCAAATATAAATTCCACGGTGTGGCAAGCCACGCTGCGGCTGTGCCACATCTGGGACGTTCAGCTCTTGACGCTACAGAACTGATGAACGTTGGTGTAAACTATCTGCGTGAACATATTATCCCTGAAGCCAGAGTGCATTATTCCTACCTGGATGCAGGCGGAAAAGCACCTAACGTTGTTCAGGACTATGCATGCACATATTACTTTGTGCGTGCCCCAAAAGCAAAAACTGCTTTTGAAATCACAGACAGAGTGGACGATATTGCCCGCGGCGCAGCCCTTATGACAGGTACAAAACTGGAAATCGTTCATATGGACGGTCTGTCAGACTATATCCCTAACGAAACTCTGGGCAAGCTTATGTATGAATCTTTCTGTGAAGTTGGCACACCTGACTATACAGAAGAAGAACTGGCAATGGCAAAAGCATACACAGATACTTTTGATGCTGTTGGTCTGGAAATGGCCAGAAAACAGGTTGCAAACGAAAACAATGTTGACGTTTCTGTTTATGAAAATATGTATCTGGACAAAACTATTGCTCCTTACAAGCACCTGCCTGAAAAAGCAATGCCTGGCTCTACAGACGTGGGCGATGTAAGCTACTGCGCACCTACAGCACAGTTTTCTGCAGCTACAGTTGCCATCGGCACGCCTGGTCACTCCTGGCAGATGACAGGTCAGGGTGCTGTAAGTTACTGCCATAAAGGGACAGTAAACGCTGCAAAAGTTCTGGCTCTCACAGCACTGAAAGCTATCGTGAATCCGGAAATCATTGAAAAGGCAAAAGCAGAACACAAGAAAAACTGTCCTGACGGCTATATCTGCCCTACAGACCCTGCATTTATGCCTGATCTGGAAGGTTAATTATTTCATATCTACAAACAGCCTGTTTTATACAGGCTGTTTTCTTTATTTAAATACAATTTAAACATATATAAAATTTATGATGAATATGTAACATCAAAAATAATTACATCAATACTTTCATTATGAATAACATTATTAAATTAAATATTTTTTTATTAATACTTTTTTATATATTGTATTATTGCAGAATTATGAAATTTGATTGACTTTGTGTTAGTTTTTTGTTAGTATAAATGTACTGAAAGGGAGTAGCTAACGCTATGCGTATACAGTGCGTCATTACGGTCAAAAGCCCGCACTGTATTTAAACAGCAAGACTTTTACTATAATTATAGTAGAGTCTTGTTTATTTTTTATGAGAGGTTATTTTATGAAAACCATAGTAATCGCGTTGTTTGCGCTGACATATATTCTTATGCTGTCAGTGCCGAAATACCGTCAGTATGCTGCGCTTGCAGTGGCTGGCATTTACATCATTATGGGTGTTGTTGCACCGTCAGAAGTTTTTTCTGCAGTAGATTGGAACGTTATCCTTATGCTGGCAGGCACAATGGTTACAGTTGACCTGTGTATCAAATCCCAGATGCCTGCTGCTGTTGCAGATATACTGGTAAACAAACTGAAAAAGGTTAAACTTATCTTTGTTGCACTGGCACTGTTTGCAGGCTTTGTATCTGCGTTTATTGACAACGTCGCCACAGTACTTATGGTAGCGCCTATCGCACTGGCAATCGCAAAAAAATTCAACATTTCACCTGTGCGGACAGTTCTTACAGTTGCTGTTTCTTCCAACCTGCAGGGCGCTGCCACACTGGTAGGTGACACCACAAGTATCCTGCTGGGCGGCTATGCAGGTATGGACTTCCTGGATTTCTTCTTTATGAACGGCAAACCGGGTATGTTCTGGGTGGTTCAGGCCGGTGCTGTTGCCACAGTGCCTGTTCTGTTCTGGATTTTCCGCAAGGAAACACGGGAAATTGACCGCGGCACAGTAACAGAAATCATCAATATGTTCCCCACATATGCCCTGATGGGCACAGTTGGCTGTCTGGTTGCAGCATCCTTTATCCCTGAAAAACCAGCTATAACTAACGGCATCATCTGCATGGTGTTCGGCGTTGCCGCACTGGCACAGGAATACTGGCTGAACAATGATGAAGAAATGATTAAAGAAACAATCCTGAACATTGACTTCCAGACACTGCTTCTGCTGACCGGTCTGTTTATCATCATTCAGGGTATCACAAATGTTGGTCTTATCAACGACATCAGCAACATGTTTATCGCTATCAGCGGTGACAACTTGTTCCTGGTTTACACAATCCTGGTGTGGTTTTCTGTACTGGTTTCTGCATTTATAGACAATATTCCATACGTTGCCACAATGCTGCCTGTTGTTTCTGTAATATCAGGTACACTGGGGATAGATCCTATCATTCTGTATTTCGGCCTGCTGTGCGGTGCCACACTGGGTGGCAATATCACACCTGTTGGCGCTTCTGCAAACATTGCTGCAGGCGGTATCCTGCGCAAAGAAGGCTTTGAAGTCTCCACAAAGGAATTTATGTCTATCGGTGTACCATTCACACTGGTTGCCGTTATTACAGGTTATCTGCTTATCTGGATGATTTACGCATAATATAGTCAAAGCGCTCGCAAGAGCGCTTTTGTTTTTTGTAAAAATATTTTTAAAATCCTCACATCCATTTTACTCTCATTTTACAGATGAGAGATTTTTTATTTTACACTCAGGTTTTAAAATGATTACGGTGGTCAAGGGGCCACAGATTATAAATGCAGAGAGGAAAAACAAAAATGAAAAAGATTTTATCTGTTGTTATGGCGGCTGCTATGCTTATGATGTCATTGACAGCCTGCGGAGGAAATTCAGAAACAGAAACCAATGCCGGAACGGATGTTTTCAGCGGTACAATTACGGTTATCAGCCGTGAAGATGGCTCCGGCACACGCGGTGCATTTGTGGAACTGACAGGTGTGGAAGCAAAAGATGCAAACGGCAACAAAGTGGATAATACAACAATTGAAGCAGTTATCTCATCCAAAACAGATGCAGTTCTTACAAATGTTTCCGGTGACGAAAGAGCAATCGGTTATATTTCAATGGGTTCTTTGAATGACACTGTAAAAGCTGTTGCAATTGATGGTGTGCCTGCTGCAACTGCCAATGTTAAAGATGGTAGTTATTCTATAGCCAGACCATTCAATATCGCAACAAGCGGTGAGCAGAAAGAAGAAGTGAAGGATTTTATAAGCTTCATTATGTCAGAACAGGGCCAGAAAATTGTTGGCGGCTCTTATATAACAGTTGATGATGCTGCCCCTGAATACACAGCAACCGGTATCAGTGGCAAAATCACAATCAGCGGCTCATCATCAGTATCTCCGCTGATGGAAAAACTTATGGAAGCGTACAAAACTCTCAATCCTGACGTTGAAATTGAAATAAACACCACAGACTCCACAGGCGGTATGAAAGATGCCATGAACGGTGTATCAGACATTGGCATGGCTTCCCGTGCACTTAAAGACAGCGAAAGCAGCCTGACAGGTACAACAATCGCAATGGATGGCATTGCAGTTATTGTAAACAAAACAAATCCTGTACAGTCACTCACAGTGGAACAAATCAGACAGATTTACACAGGTGAAGTGACAGAATGGGAATCAATAGGCTGATACAGCTTCTCCTGAATAAAATATAAAACCGAAAGCGTGGCGCAATACCACGCTTTTGACTTGTGAAATTATGGAGGTTTTTAATGAACCGGCAAATAAAGGAAAAACTTGCAAAAAACATATTTTTTGCATTTGCACTGTCCAGTGTACTGGCGGTGCTGCTTATTGCTGTATTTATCTTTGCAGGCGGTGCGCCTGCTATAAAGGAAACAGGTTTTATAAATTTTGTATCCGGCACATCCTGGAAACCAACAGCAGCGGTGCCATCATTCGGTATCGGCTCAATGGTTGTGGGCAGTCTGCTGGTCACACTGGGTGCGGTTATGATAGGTGTACCGGTGGGAGTGTTTTCTGCCGTGTTCTTGTCTTATTTCTGCCAGGAAAAGCTGCACAGGGTGATAGATCCTGCTGTGCAGCTGCTGGCAGGCATACCAAGTGTAATTTATGGCTTTTTCGGTATGGTAGTTATCATTCCATTTGTCAGGAATACCTTTGGCGGCAATGGCAACAGCATTCTCACTGCCAGCATACTGCTGGGTATTATGATACTGCCTACTATTATTTCTGTAAGTCAGCCTGCCATACGCGCGGTGCCACAGGCTTATTATGAAGGAGCGCTTGCGCTTGGCGCAACCAAGGAACAGGCTGTGTTCAAAGTGGTACTGCCTGCAGCAAAAAGCGGCGTGCTGGCAGGTGTGGTGCTGGGTATCGGTCGCAGCATAGGTGAAACAATGGCTGTGCAGATGGTGGCAGGCAATCAGCCGCGTATCACCTTTGATATAACAAAAGGTATCCGCACCATGACAGCCAATATTGTGCTGGAAATGGCAGAAGCTGCAGCCCTGCACCGCTCGGCACTTATTGCCACAGGTGCTGTGCTGTTTGTATTTATCCTTATTATCAATGGCTTGCTGTTTATGCTGAAAAGGAGAATGAATAATGAACATTGAAATCAGGCAGATTTTTAATACATATAAACGCAGTCCATTTTCTCTTGTAGTGCGTCTGTGCCTGCTGGCAAGCATAGCATTCACGGTGGGTATACTGGCATTTCTGCTGGTATATATATTGGCAAAAGGTATTCCTTACCTTTCACCGGAGCTGTTCAGCCTGAATTATACCAGCGAAAACGTATCTATGATGCCGGGCATTATAACTACTGTGATGATGGTTGCGGCGGCGCTTGTCATCAGCCTGCCGTTTGGTATTTTCAGTGCAGTATATCTGGTGGAATATGCGCCTAAAGGTAGCAAGATAGTTGATATCATCCGTCTCACTACTGAAACCCTGTCAGGCATACCGTCTATAGTATATGGCCTGTTCGGCAATATATTCTTTGTTACCACTCTGAAGTGGGGCTATTCCTTTATGGCAGGTGTTATGACAATATCCATAATGATACTGCCCCTTATTATGCGAAATACGGAAGAAGCTCTGTTATCTGTGCCTGATGACTGGCGTCAGGCCAGCTTTGGTCTGGGTGCAGGCAGACTGAGAACTGTTTTCAGGGTTGTATTGCCGTCAGCTGTACCGGGGATTATGGCAGGCGTTATTCTGGGTGTGGGCCGTATTGTAGGGGAAACTGCTGCCCTTATCTACACATTGGGCACAATGGCAAAAATCCCGGACAGTGTATTTTCTTCCGGCAGAACACTGGCACTGCATATGTGGGTGCTTTCCGGTGAGGGCCTGCACATCAACCAAGCCTATGCTACAGCAGTTGTGTTAATTTTTATAGTACTGGCCATCAATAGCGTCAGTGGTATGATTGCAAAGCAAATACAGAAGAGGTAATGCATATGAGCAAATTTGAAATAAATAATCTCGATTTGTATTATGGGGATTTTCACGCTTTGAAAGGCATTGATATGAAGATTGCTGCCAATACAGTCACAGCTTTTATAGGTCCGTCAGGTTGCGGTAAAAGCACCTTCCTGCGCTGTATGAACAGGATGAATGACCTTGTTCCGGGCTGCCGTATAACAGGCGATGTGCTGATGGATGGTAAAAACATATATACAACGGATGTGGATGTGAATATACTGCGCAAGAATGTGGGCATGGTGTTCCAGAAGCCTAATCCTTTCCCTATGTCTGTGTACAACAATATTGCCTACGGCCCGCGTACACACGGAATTACAAAGAAAAGTCAGCTGGATGAAATAGTGGAAAAATCCCTGCGTGATGCCGCCATATGGGACGAAGTAAAAGACCGTCTCCAAAAATCCGCACTGGGTCTGTCCGGCGGTCAGCAGCAGAGATTGTGCATAGCCCGTGCTCTGGCTGTAAAGCCACAGGTGCTGCTGATGGATGAGCCTACTTCTGCACTGGACCCTATTTCCACTGCCAAGGTGGAAGACCTGATTATGGAACTGAAAAAGGATTATACAATAATTATTGTTACCCACAATATGCAGCAGGCATTGCGCGCCAGCGATGAAACAGCATTTTTTCTGTTGGGCGAAATGGTGGAAAAAGCCCCTACACAGCAGCTTTTCTCTGAACCACAGGACAAACGCTGTGAAGATTATATTACAGGGAGATTTGGTTGATATGAGAAGCAATTTTGACAAACAGCTGGAAGTTCTCCAGAATCAGCTTACACAGATGGCTACATATATAGAATGTGCTATTGACTGTGCAGCAACTGCACTTATTACACAGGATATTTCCAAAGCAGAAAAAGCAATTGAATACGATTCAGAAATAGACGGAATGGAACACGAAATAGAATCTATGTGCCTGCGCATACTTCTGCTTCAGCAACCGGTGGCAAAAGACCTGCGCACTGTGTCTGCTGCACTTAAAATGATTACAGATATGGAAAGAATAGGTGACCAGGCCAGAGACATCGGCGAAATACTTATTTCTGCTCCCCATACAATCAGAATTGCGGCAGACAGTGATATTTCCCGTATGGCTACAGCTACAATCAAAATGGTTCACGATGTGGTGGATGCTTTTGTGAAAAACGATATGGCTTTGGCTGAAAAGGTTATTTCATATGACGATGTTATCGATGAAATGTATGATAAAACCCGTTCCCGGCTGATTGAAGAAATACGCAACGACAATAGTGATGTAAATGCACAGGTAGACCTGTTGAGTGTGGCAAAATATTTTGAAAGAATAGGTGACCACGCCACAAATATTGCCGAGTGGGTAATATATTCAATTACAGGCAGACACAAAATTTAAATTATTTTAAATTGCAAGGCGGTAAATAAATATGTATAATAAGAATATCAGAACAGCATATACTGTAAATCGACGAGGTGACCCTATGAAAATATGGTGTATTGAAGATGATATGAATATCAACAATCTGGTGGTGTACGCCATGGAGTCCTCCGGTTATGAAGCCAGAGGTTTTACCACCTATGCAGAGTTTGACCGGGCATTAAAAAAAGAAAGACCGGACCTGCTTGTACTGGATGTTATGCTGCCGGATATGGACGGTATGGAAATACTGCAACAGCTGAGAGAAACCCCATCCACACGAAATTTGCCTGTGATTATGCTCACAGCAAAAACAGCTGAAATAGATAAAGTACGCGCTCTGGATATGGGTGCCGATGACTATGTGCCAAAGCCTTTTGGCGTAATGGAACTTATCAGCCGTGTGCGCGCCGTGCTGCGACGCAGTGCACCAAAGCAGGAAGAAGACCTTATTGTGTGTGGCAATGTAAAGCTTGTTCCGTCACGGCACAGGGTTGAAGTGGGCGGCACAACCATAGAACTTACATTGAAAGAATACAATCTGCTGCACCTGATGGTAAGCAACCAGGGGCAGGTGTTTACCCGCAAACAGCTTATGGACAGAGTGTGGGGAGACAGCTATGTGGGGGAAAGCCGCACTATAGATATGCATATCAAAACCCTGCGCCAGAAGCTGGAATCAGGCGGAGATATTATCAAAACTGTGCGCGGTGTAGGCTATAAAGCTGAATAGACAGAGGACACAAAATGCAAAGCAGAATATTGAAAAATACTATGTTCAGCTGTATTCTGGCGGTAATCCTGTCTGTATTTACCTGCGTTACGGTTTTTTCACAGAATATGCAGGAAACTATGGAACAGCAGGCTTACTCACAGACAATGCTGCTGGTACATATTCTGGAAACATCCAAAGAAGAGCCTGTTGTCACTCTGGAAAAAATCAAAAGCGAAATTTATGGTCGTATCACATTTGTGGCACCGTCAGGTGATGTTGTGTACGACTCTGACTATGACGTGGCAGACCTGGAAAGTCATGCTGACCGCGAAGAGATTATGCAGGCTAAGGAAAATGGCATATATGTAGGGCAGCGTATGTCCAGCACTACAGGCCGTATCACGTATTACTGTGCGGCCCGTGTAGGCGATATGGGTGTGATACGCGTGGGCGTTATGTCTGCTACACTGGCCGCTGATGCGGTTATCGGCAAAGGTCCTGTGTTGTGGATATTTATGCTGGTGTTTATTCTTATTACCCTTATTTTTTCCGCATTCACCACCAACCGTATTGTAGAAACAATAGAAAAGTATGATATAGACAAAGGTGAAGGAGAAATATATGATGAACTGTCCCACTTTGTAACCAAAATCAAAAGCCAGAATGATATTATCAAACGGCAACTGCAGACCCTTACAGATGAAAAAAGCAAGCTGCAGAGCATATTTATGAATATCAAAGAAGGTATTCTGGTGTGTGACAGCAAAAAGCGTATCGTTCAGACCAACAGGGAAGCAAGGGATATACTTGACCTGACCTATTATGACACCAATTTTACAAAGGTGGTGCGCATACCTGAACTGCAACAGGCGATGGACGATGCGATGAAAGGGGAGGTTGTACACACTGTGTTCAACTGGAAAGGCCGCTGGTATCAGGGTATTGTCAGCCAGAACATTTATGCAGGAGATGTGGGGGCAATGTTGTTTATTCTGGACATTACCCAGCAGATTGAAAATGAAAACAGCCGCCGTCAGTTTACAGATAATGTTACCCACGAACTGAAAACACCGCTTACCAGCATTCTGGGATATAGTCAGCTTATTACAAACGATATTGCACGCCCTGAAGATGTAAAAAATTTTGTTGCTGTTATTGAAAAAAATGCAGAAACACTTATGGAAATGATAAATGACATTATCCGCATTTCCAACCTGGAAACAGGCTACGGTTTCAATAAAATACCGCTGCAGCTGGACGAGATTGTGGGCAGTGCAATCGCACAGGAAAGACCGTCTGCCGAAAACCTGAACATTACTATCAGTTCACAGCTGGAAAAAATACAGATACTGGCGGACGAAGGCCAGATGTATCAGCTGACGCACAACCTTATATCAAACGCCATCAAATACAACAAGGAAAACGGCACGGTGGATATATTCCTTTACAAAGACGGCAACTATGCTGTGCTGGAGGTAAAAGACACGGGTATCGGTATTTCCAAAGAATATCAGGATAAGATTTTTGAGCGTTTTTACGTGGTGGACAAATCCCGAAACAAAAAGATTTCCTCCACAGGTCTGGGCCTTTCAATTGTAAAGCATATCGTGATAGCCCATGATGGCCAGATAGATGTGAAATCAGAGCCTGGCAAAGGCACACAGTTTGTTGTAAAACTGCCAATTGAATAAATAATACAGGTTTATTGTATGCAATCTGTATTATCGGTGACGTTTTATATTATAAAAATAAATATTGCTCTGCAGTTTTCTGCAGAGCAATATTTTTGTTGTGCTTTATTTCATAGCTTTCAGCAGTTCTGTCACTTTAGGGAAGTCTGTCAGTGAACGGAAATAATGGCTGTATATAACTTTCATATCAGAGTTTACACCTATAAAAGCATTCAGCTGGCTGCTGCGGATTTTCTGTGCAATTTCCTGTGGGTTTTTAGGCTGGCTGCCTGCCATATACGGGCCGGCCATCGATGCTATCATATCCATTCCAAGCAGTTTTTTGATTTCCTTTCCTGCAGCCAGTTCCACCAGTTTGTCGCCGGCTATCATACCGGCCATACCGTCTGCCTCAAATACATTGTATCTGTCATACAGTATAGCCTGTGGGTCCGGAATAACTTCAAACGGGTGCTTTTTGCCGGCTTTTTTAACTGTGGCAGCATCAGACAGGGTAATCAGCTTTATGTCACATCCTATCGCTTTCAGTGAAGGCCGTGTGGCTGTCAGCATTGCAATTGTGGCTTTGCACATATCTCCGTCATAGAAATCAGAAAATACCAGCAGAGTGTTCTTCCTGATTGTATGAGCAAGATTAATGCGTTCATTATGGATGGTTCTGTACACAAAACCATCTGCTTTTTCTCCTACAGTCAGTGTTTTGTGATATGGTTTGCCCTCTGTGCGCCACTGCTCTTTTACGGCGTTCAGTGCTTCTCTGAAGCGTTCCATGGTAGCTTCAAGGGTTGTTCGGGCACAGGCCAGATTGATTCTCTGGAAACCTCTGCCTGCCGGACCGAACATTTCACCATTGTCCAGATAGATGCCTGCTTTTTCCAGCATATCTTTCTGTTCCACATGTGTCATACCCAGACCGCGCAGGTCCCACCACTGCAGATATGTACCCTGCAGAGGGAATACCTTTATCTCAGGGAAATTCCGTGCCATAAATTCTTCCACATATTTTACGTTCCCATGTATAACTTCCAGCAGTTCTTCCAGCCAGTCCTCGCATTGGTTGTATGCAGTGGTGCAGGCTGTATAGGAAAATACATTTAAATGTGTCTGCATTGCCATAAGCTGAAGCAACCCCGCTTTTACACGTATTTTTTCGTTTGGAATAATTATGTTGGAACACTGCAGTCCGGCCAGATTGAATGTTTTGCTCGGTGCGGTGCATACTGCAATATTGTTCATAACCCATGGCCCTACTGTGCTCATTACCACGTGCTTATAGCCTGGCATTATCAGGTCATGATGTATTTCGTCATCTATTATGAATACCCCGTTGTCACAGCATATTCTGGCCACTTTTTCCAGTTCTGCCCTGGTCCATACCCTGCCCACAGGGTTGTGAGGATTACAGAACAATATGGCTGTTACGTTTTTTCGCTTTGCCTTTTCTTCCAGGTCTGCAAAATCTATCTCGTACTGGTTGCCTGCAATCTTCAGCTGGCTGTATATTATATGTCTGGTTTTTGCAATAACCGAAAGGTCAAAAGGATAGTACACAGGAGTCAGCACTATTACTCCTTCTCCCGGTTTTGTGGCTGCCTCTATCAGCATACCCAGCGCATCAACCACACCAGGAGTGTTCACGATCCATTCCTTTTTCACGTCAAAGTTGTGTCTGCGCTTCATCCAGCTTATCACTGCGTCATAAAACTCCGGTGTGGCATGTGTGTAACCCAGAACCTGATTCTGTGCCGCCTTTACTATGGCGTCCACTATAGGCGGTGCGGTGTAAAATTCCATATCTGCAGTGGACAGCGGCACTCTGTCAGGCCGGCTGTCAATAAATGCATCCCATTTGCTTGAACCCTGTCCGCGTCTGTCAGGCACAGATGTAAAATCGTACTTCATAATCGGCCTCCTTATGTACAGTTATATATTTCTTGATTTTATGGTAGCATCCCGGTGGCAAACTGTCAATCAACTTAATTTACGGAATTGAAACCGATTGTTTGTATAAAATGCAACACGTTACAGGGGACAAAAACGGGAAAAACAGGGGATGAAACCTTACTTTTCACCTTTTATAATAAAACTGTGGGGAAAGGAGAAATAATATGGAAAAAAGTCTTGATTTTGAAAGAAAACTGAAAAAACTGCTGAAAAGCCCTGTAGACAGTGAAACCCGCGCAGGTCTGGATTTTCTGCCAGCCGAGGGACGCTGCACCTGGATAAACGCAATGTGTCTGTCACTTGCTACAAAAGCGGTAAAAGGTGATATCAGCGCCATAAAATATATCAATGAAATCTGCCTCAAAGACAGCGGTACAGACTCAGCTGCAGGCATGTCTATTACAGTAAGGGTGGTTGACTGATGGAAATATCCATTACACCCAAACAGAAACAGTTTATAGATGCCACTGCAGACGAGGTGCTGTTTGGTGGTGCAGCAGGTGGAGGCAAAAGCTATGCCCAGATTATAGATGCACTGCTGTATGCAGTGACCTACCCCGGCTCCAGGCAGCTTATACTGCGCCGCACTTATCCGGAACTGGACAAAAGCATTATACGCACCTGTCTGACGGTGTACCCCAAAGATATTTACAGATACACTGCGTCAACACATACCGGCACTTTCTCAAACGGCAGCATTATAGATTTCGGCTACTGTGACAACGAAAACGATGTATACCGCTACCAGTCGTCAGAGTTTGATGTTATCCGTTTTGACGAACTTACCCACTTCACCAGAGATATGTATATTTACCTTATCAGCCGTCTCCGTGGGGTGAACGGTTACCCGAAACAGATGAAAAGTACCACTAACCCCGGCGGTATCGGTCACAAATGGGTAAAGGAAAGATTTATTGACACAGCCTCGCCCAATACCGAACATGAAATAAACGGCAGCAAAAGAATATTTATCCCATCCCTTGCAAGCGACAATACCTTTCTTATGTCAAAGGACAGAAGCTATCTGAAAAGGCTGGAAAATCTGTCAGAAAAAGACAGGAAAGCGCTGCTTTATGGACAATGGGATATTTTTGATGGCCAGTATTTTGATGAGTGGGACAGAGACATACACGTTGTGCGCCCCTTTGAAATACCACCCCACTGGAAACGCTATGGGGCGATGGACTATGGTCTGGATATGCTGGCAGTGTATTTTATAGCTGTGGATGATGTAGGCAACGCATATGTGTACAATGAAATATATCAGCCCAACCTGATTATCAGTGCGGCGGCACGGCTGATAAAAAAATGTATGCTGCATCCGCTGCAGGCGTTTTATGCACCGCCAGACCTGTGGAACCGCAGGCAGGATTCCGGGCAGAGCGTGGCTGCTGTTTTTGCGCAACAGGGACTGCTACTGACAAAATCTGTCAACGACCGCCAGCTGGGATGGTATGCCGTAAAGGAATATCTGCACATAGCGGGGGATGAGTTTGACAGCAGGTCATCCAGACTGAAAATATTTTCAAACTGCACAAACCTTATCCGTACATTGCCTGCACTTGCACACGACAGCCGCAATGTAAATGATGTGTCATCCACGCCCCATGAATACACTCATGGTCCAGATGCTCTGCGTTATTTCTGTGTAATGCACTGCAACCCGCCTGAAAAACAGGAGACAGAGGCAATCAGCTATGCAGAAGATTTTTTTGATATGACGGTGCTGTGACAAAACATAGCAAAAAAAGAGAGTAGCCTGCACTACTCTCTTTCTGCTTTATCCGTAAATATAAATATTTACATTGTTTTTCCAGTTCAGACTGCTTTCCAGGTATGTTTCGTAGAAAAGGTCAACGCCTACAGTACCATCCATCAAAGCTGTACCTGTATCTGTTGCAATTGCCCAGCCATAAACAAATTTGCCGTCAGGGCTGGCAATATACATTTTTGTGCCGTATGGAATGATATTAGGATTTACAGCTACTGTGCCATAATACAGGCCCAGACCGGATGCACCTTTACCACTGGCAGAATAATAACCTGTGGCAGATGTGTTTATCACGCGGCTGTAACCGGTAGGTACGCCGTTTACCATTGATACACCTGCAGGTGCAGACAGTGATGATACAGGCACGCCTGCACCATAGGTCAGCACCAGCTTGTTTACAGGCTTTTTAACAACCTCCACTTTGCTTACCAGAGCCAGGTCCAGTTCACCATCTACATATCTTTCACGGTATGTTACCAGATTTTTGCCCACAGATCCTTCTCTCAGGGTGTACTGCTTTTTAGGAAAACGGTAAGTAAGACTGCTCTTTTTATAGGTTGTCTCATATGGAACAGTTTCTTCGTACTGGTTATCCACATATTTTACGCGGTAAACCCTGATGGAGTCCCCCTCTTTTATTTGTGTATGCAGGCTTGGCACGGTATAATCGTGCTCACCCAGCACAATGCCTGCATTTGCAAGACAGTTGGCAACATTGCCCTCTGTAATTGTGGCTGTCACAGTGCCGCCGTCTACGGTAATCGGCACGCTGAAGCCGTGTCTTATTGTAATATTTCTGTAATTGCCGTCATAAGAGGTGTACAGCACTTTGTCTGTATCAGCCAGCTTCATATCGGCCAGTTCCAGTATTTTTTCTTCCTCTGAAAATGTGGAAATCATTACCACATCGTTCACTTCATTGTCTGATACTCGGATGATACTTGTAAAAAAGAATAAAGCAGTTGTTGAAGCACACAAAATAAGCAGGGCAAGCGATACAAAAATCACTCGGGCTCTGTTCTCTTTGAGAATGTCCCAAAGCTTCTTTTTTTCTTTCATAAAATCTCCTTTATATATTTTCAGCTTTTCAGCTGAGTACATTTTACCATAAATTCTGAATAAAATTTGGTAAAAAATGATGTCAAAAAAATCGTCTTTTTGGCATAAAGACGATTGATTATAACACTTTTTGGTTATTTTGTCAAAAAGTTATTTTAAAAAAGAAAAAGCAACAGAAAAAACAAGTTTATTTACCTGTTCTTTCTGTTGCTGTGGAAGGAGTTGTATTGTATTTTATCCTTTTATAAGTGCCAGGATAAACAGGGCACATATTATAAGGCCTATAATTTTTTTCATTTCCTGTAGCCTCCATCGTAGCTGTCAATTTTCCACTGCAGCATATTGCGCTGCAGCACCACATCTATGGTTTTTACAAATACCCGGTTGTCCGGATTCTGCCTGCGCAGAGCATAGTCTTCATCAGATTCATTATACTTTCTGGAAAAGTAGTATCTTTCCTCGGTGTATTCTATGGTCTGGCTGTCTATCCGGTTTACTGTATACACAGAGCTATGGTCAGAAAAACCATGCCCCACAGACCGGTCCAGAATAGCGGCCATGCCATTATACTCTGTGAAATACAGGCTCCACAGCTCTGACGCCAGAGCCGGAGTGAATAATGCGTCCAGATGCCGCTTTACATCACTGGCAGCGGTTTCTGTCACAAGATACAACCCCGGTGCATCCAGATTGTTGTCTATGGTTATATAGTTGCCGTTTTCCCCTCTGGCCAGCCCGTAATACTGCTGTGCCAGATAGCCGGTGCTGGAATCCAGTACATCCAGATAATACTTGCCCTCTGTTATCGTTTTCCGCCCCCTTTCAGGCACAAAAGCCAGGTCATCGTATACCCGCGGCAGGGTGATTTTCTCTTCCTTGCTGCAGCCGGTGAAAATCATACACATCAACGTCAGCACTGCCACTATCCTTTTCATACCATTCTCCCATAAATACAGCGGTTATTTTGTAATTTTCTGCGTTTTATGGCTTTATCTTATCACAGCAAAATGGCAAAAACAATAAATGTGACAGAACTGTTATATTTCTCACAGGGGATGAGAATTGTGTGACTTCCATCACATAAATTATTCTTGTACGGAACTAATTTATAGGATACAATTGATAATTGTGAAATTTCAGAAAATTCACTGCGAATTCACACAACAGTACAAAAATATGGTACAATAATATTTATAAGATTAATCCAAAGAGGAATTTATGAAAAGAGACAGACTTGTTTATATACTGACAATTATTCTTTCAGCCTTGTATATATTTATTGGCAACAAAGCAGCCAATGTAAATAAAATAGACTACTCACTGGACTATAATCACGGCACACCTATAAAGGTAAAGGTTACAGAGGTGCTGGATGAAAACTATGAAAAAATTGTATACAATGGTTTTGAAACTGATGACAGAATAATTCTTTTTGAGGCAGAGATACTCTCTGGTTACCGCAAAGGGGAAGTGGTTACAGCTATCCAGAATCTGGACAGTATGTATGCCATCAGTCAGCGTGTGGTTTCACCGGGGGACAAGGCAATTATCTATCTAAACCAGAATGCCAATGCACCACAGATTAAATATATGTTTGCCGAATTCCACCGCGTAGATTTTATCCGGGTTTTGTGGATTTTGTTTTTTGTACTGCTGCTTGTACTTGGCAAAAGAAATGGTGTGAATACACTTGTATCTTTGGTGTTTACGGTGGCAAGCATTTTTTATGTGTTTATTCCTGCAGTGCTTAACGGCGGCAATATATATTCCTGGTCAATATCCATCTGTATTTACATTATATTGATGACATTGTTGATTATTAGTGGGCTTTCAAGAAAAAGCCTTGCGGCTATGATTGGCTGTTCATCTGGTGTTCTTGTGGCGGGGGTTATCACAATAGCAGCAAATTATCTGTGCAAACTTACAGGTCTGACAACAGAGGATTCAATGTATCTGCTTTTCCTCAATCAGGAAAACCCGATAGACCTGAAGGCGATAATTTTTGCAGCTATTATTTTAGGCGCGGTAGGTGCTATTATGGACGTTTCCATGTCGCTTTCTTCCTCTCTTGCTGAACTGAAAGAACAGGCAGGTCATATGACGGGCAGACAAATTACACGCAGTGGTATGGTTATTGGCCGTGATATTATGGGAACAATGGCAAACACACTTATTCTTGCATATATTGGTTCATCCCTGTCTGTGACACTGCTGCTGGCGGCTTACAACAGCGCCACACCATTGCTGCTGTTCAACACCGAAATGATTCTGGTGGAACTGCTGCAGGCGGTAGCAGGCAGTCTGGGTATTCTGCTGACAATTCCGCTTACAAGTATTGTCTGCGGTTTCCTTTACCGGTCAGATGAAAAAAGAAAGCAAAAAGAAATACACAGCTGAACAATAAACCAAAAAGCCACGGCATCGCCGTGGCTTTTGTTATCTTAATCCGTAGGGACGATTCACGAATCGCCCCCTACGCGAATGTTGGCAGAAAGGGGTTCGGGGAAAGTATTTCCCCGAATATAAATCGCGAAGACAGCGGAGAGCAAGCAGAGAGACAGGGTAAGCCGAGTTTACGAGGCTTACCGGTGTCGATATGCTTGCGAAAATCGAGGTAAAATTACAGTGCGAAGGAACACAGTGAGTGAGGTTTGTAATTTTATCCGATTTGTAGCAGGCGTAGCATTCCGCACACTGTGCAGCGTTAGGGGCACGGGGCGTATCGCAACGCCCCGGACTTTTGGTTACTTTTGGTCTCAAAAGTAACACCGCGTAGCGGTAAAAATAAATTTATCATTTGCTCTATCACAAAGATTCTTCGACTCGCTATTGCTCGCTCAGAATGACAGATCATTGTTTGAGTGGTTATGCGATTCCTCGTATTTGTTTGGAATGACATAACGGGATGGTCTCCGGAAGTCCCTTCAACGGGTGACCACAGGTCGCCCCCTACGGAATCTGATTTTACACTCAAACCGCGTAGGGGCGAACATTGTTCGCCCATGGAACACTCACAAAACCTGAAATCCGTCATTACGGGTTTTGACACTTATTACAGCAATTTTTCGTTATAAACCGCTCTGCTGCCGCCTACAAACTTTGGTCGGCGTCTTGCACACACCAGATTGGCTTCGCCTATTTTCTTCACATCCAGGCGCAACGGCACACATACTTCTTTTATATGCATACCAATCAGCGTATCACCTATATCCATACCTGCGTCAGCTTTTATTCTTTCCACAGCTACAGCGTCATCAAATTCTTTGTATGCTGTTGTACCGAAAGAGCCGCCTGCTTTTGGTTGAGGTATCACGTTTACTTCATCCCAGCCTTTCTTTTCAGCCAGTTCTCTTTCTACAATCAGTGCCCTGTTCAGATGTTCGCAACACTGCGCCGCTACATAGATACCATTTTCCTTAAAAACAGGGTACAGCCCTCCAAAAAGTGCCTGTGCAGTTTCCAGACTGGAGCTGGAGCCTATTCTGTTACCGCCCACCTCGCTGGATGAACAGCCTATAACCACGACATCACCTTTTTTCAGACCTGCTTTTTCTATCAGTTCTTTTGCGGCAGCCGCTGCCTGCATTTTGATTTTTTCCAACATATGTAAACCACCTTTCAGGTAAAATTTCTTTCTGAAATCATTTTATCATTGTATAATTTTATTAAAAAGTGCTGTGGACCACAATTTACAAAAAGGTTACTCATTGAACTGAAAATGTGAATTGAATGTTAATAAATTTTTTGTCCTGTCCCGGCAATTTAATATTTACTTAATTGTTTTATCACAATTGTTGAATTGTGAAGATTTTCAACAGTTACACCTAATGTCTTCACAATTTTATCATCATTATGACGTATCTTATGTTTAAAGATACATTGTAAACACATTATCTGTATTTGATTGAATTGTATCCCAATGCAGGGTATAATATATACAGGTATCTGCCCGAAAGGAGAGGTATTATGCCATTTGAATTTGATTTTACATACATATGGCTTATTATGGCCGTATTGCTGACAATACTTGAAATCAGCACCACAGCGCTGGTATGTGTGTGGTTTGTGCTGGGCAGCCTGTTTGCTTTTGCTGCCAGCTTTATCACAGACAGTGTGATGGTTCAGCTGGGGATATTCATAGTTGTCAGTGCTGTCAGTCTGGCGTTTACCAGACCACTGGCAGTAAAGCATCTTACACCAAAAACAGTGCCTACCAATGCAGATATGCTTATCGGCAGAACCTGCACAGTAACACAGGACATTCTGCCACAGTCAAAGGGCAGGGTAAGGGCAGATGGCCTGTCCTGGCTGGCGCAGTCAGATGTGCCGCTGTACAAAGGTGACCAGGCCCAGATACTGTCAATTACAGGTGTTACACTTACTGTGTCCCCGATTACAGTTACAAACAGTTAATATTATAGATTGCAAAATCTGTTAATAATATGTTTAAAAGGAAAAGGAGAGATTATATGCCATTCCCAGTAATTATTTTATTAGTTCTTATTCTTGTATTGCTTGCATCCAACATCGTTATCGTGCCACAGGCAGCACAGTTTGTTGTGGAACGTCTTGGTGTTTACCACGAAACCTGGAACGCAGGTATCCACGTGAAAATTCCGTTTATCGACAGAATTGCAAAACGCGTTTCACTGAAAGAACAGGTGGTGGACTTTGCACCACAGCCTGTTATCACACGAGACAACGTTACAATGCAGATTGACACAGTTGTTTTCTTCCAGGTACTGGACTCAAAACTGTACACATACGGCGTTGAAAGACCAATTTCCGCCATCGAAAACCTGACAGCCACAACACTGCGTAACATCATTGGTGAACTGGAACTGGACCACACCCTCACATCTCGAGACGTTATCAAAACACAGATTACATCCCTGCTGGATGAAGCTACAGACCGCTGGGGTATAAAAGTAAACCGTGTTGAACTGAAAAACATCATCCCACCGCACGAAATTCAGGACGCTATGGAAAAACAGATGAAAGCTGAACGTCAGCGCCGTGAAGCTATCCTCCGTGCAGAAGGTGAAAAACGCTCTGCAATCCTGGTGGCAGAAGGTGAAAAAGAATCTGCTATCCTGCGTGCAGACGCTATCAGAGAACAGAAAATCAGAGAAGCCGCCGGTGAAGCTGAAGCTATCCTTACAGTTCAGCGCGCTATGGCAGAATCCATCCGTATGCTGAACGAAGCTGACCCAAGTCAGAAAGTTCTCACTCTCCGCAGCCTTGAAACCCTGCAGAAAGTGGCAGACGGCAAGTCCACAAAACTGATTATCCCAAGCGAAATCGCAAACCTGGGCGGTCTTGTTGCCAGCGTAAAAGAACTGGCAGTTGACCAAACACCAACAGCTGAATAATATAAAAACTTACAGGCGCTGATACAGCGCCTGTTTTTTATAAGAGAATAGTCATAATTATTCACATTATTCTGATATTGTGCTAAAATTGAGAAAACTGTTTATATTGAGGATTAAATGAAAAAATTATATATTTTTCTTATTACATTATTTATAGGTATATCTCTGCAGGGCTGTTCACAGCCTGTCCCGGAACTGAAACCTGTAAAAACACAGCTGCCGGAAATTCCCCAGTCACTGTATGCTGTGACAGAAATAACTCCGGAAGCTATGGCAGAACTGGAAAAACAGGTTTCACAGCTGGACAGAAATGACTTTTTCCACACGGACAGAATTGCAGAACTTGAAGAACACGGTATATATATTTCAGTTGACAATATTCAGTTGCAGGACTGCAACACAATAACCTTTGACGTTGTTCTTGCAAAAGCTGACGGCACAACAGAGATAAAACCTGCCATCGGTATGCTGATGTACGGCTATTTGCCTGATAATGAAGAATTTATATACGGGCTGCAGGTGCTGTGGGGCAACCTGTCTGTCTGTGACGATGTTATAGTAATGGCCAATATTGATGATTTGTCTTTGTGGCGCTCTGATTTGTCTTATGCAGAACAGTCTGATTACTTCTTTATACTGGATGTGGTAAAAAGCAAAGACGGTTATTTGTTGCCGTATTTTTCCAGCGATAGCAGCGGCTTTATGGATATTGCAGCTTCCGGCAGAGTTCTGGATATGCCATTGCTGTTTACAGAAGATGTGAATGTTGCTTTTGGCACACAAAATCTGACAGAAAACCGGAATTTCAACACCACTGCCCGTGCTTCCAACCGTATAAACTGTTTCTATGGGGATGAAACCGAAAAACAGATTTTTATGGCTTTTGAACGCGATGATTACTATTATGGTATGGATTATGCTATGTATGATTCTGAAAGCGGGCAATTTCTCACATCCTGTTTTCTGGCTTCATACAGTACGCAGGACTCAAGTTATGAGTTATATGCGATGTGTATGAACAATGGCGGCTATTATATCGGCGAAGAAACCACTTTTTTAGCGGTTAAAAGAGCTGATGGACAAATAGCAGACAGAGTGGTGTTCAAATCGGCAGTCAACCCCGTCCAATTCGGCAAAGATACAAGAACGGGCTGGAATACCTATACACATATCAGCCTGTCAGAAGATATGAATATTCTCAGCATAGGCTGTAATAAAACCAGAAAGGTTATAAATATTGATTTTTCACAGGGCACTGCAGAAACTTTAAACACATCCACGATGCCACGGATGCATAGTGTGGAAAATTCGCCAAACTCAATGCATATGCTGTACCTCACAGATACACAGCATGGCACCTCGCTGATGGTGCGCAGTATGTCCGGCAGTTTTGAAATGGACCATATTTCAGATGTGACAGGCGAATGGGGCGTGGACTGTCTGGCAGGCTTTTACACCCACAAATATATCTATGTGCTTACAGAAAACAGATTTGAATTGTACAGCTGGGATGGTTCAAACTGCTGGGAGCCTATGGTTGCAACAAGAGGAAACTATGCAGTAAATACTGCAAATGCAAATCGACTTTGTGACAATTATGTATAATATCAGTAAAGCAGGTGCGTTTTCTGTGCCTGTTTTATTTTATTATACGAATATAGACAATAATCTGTTTTTTAAATTCTGCATTTTTGTCAAATTGCCTAATAATGTTCTTTCTTTTTGTCACACAGTTATATTTAATTATTTTTCAGTTTGTGATAGAATTATACTGATAATATGCGTAATGCAGAAAAGGTGGTAATATCATATGGCAGAATTTAAAGGTACAGCACACAATCACGCAAAACTGGGAGATATTGCAAAAACAGTTCTTATGCCGGGCGACCCATTAAGAGCAAAATGGATTGCAGAAACATTCCTGGAAGATGCAAAATGCTTCAACACAGTTCGCGGTATGCTGGGTTATACAGGCAAATGGAAAGGCGTAGAAGTTTCTGTTATGGGTTCCGGTATGGGTATCCCATCTATCGGTATCTATTCTTATGAACTTTTCAAATTCTACGACGTGGAAAACATTGTAAGAATCGGCTCTGCAGGCGCATTCAAACCGGAACTGAACCTGTTTGATGTAGTTATCGTAGACCACGCTTACAGCGCTTCATCCTACGCAAAAGAAGCATTCGGCTATACAGAAGATGTACAGCTTCCAAGTGAAGAACTGAACGCACTGCTGGAAGAATCAGCAAAAGCTCAGGGTAAAAAATACTGGAAAGGCTATATCCAGTCTTCTGATAACTTCTATTCAGACTACACAATCGAAAGAGAACCTAAAAAATACGATTTGCTGTGTGCAGAAATGGAATCTTTCGGTCTGTTTGCAAATGCCCGTCATCTGGGTAAAAAAGCAGCTTGTATCCTGACAATTTCAGACAGTATTGTAAACAAAGTTGAAACAACACCTGAAGAAAGACAGACAGGCTTTGTTGATATGATGGAAATTGCACTGGATGCAGCAATTAAAATGTAATCAAAAGTTTTTTTGATATATAAAAATTATTTAAAAAACGAAAGGCGGAAAACTCCAATGGCAGAATTTAAAGGCACAGCCCACAACCACGCAAAACTTGGCGAAATCGCAAAAACAGTTCTTATGCCAGGTGACCCACTCAGAGCAAAATTTGTTGCAGAAACATTCCTGGAAGATGCAAAATGCTTCAACACAGTTCGCGGCATGCTGGGTTACACAGGTAAATACAAAGGCGTAGAAATCTCTGTTATGGCTCACGGTATGGGTATCCCATCCATCGGCATCTATTCTTACGAACTTTACAAATTCTACGGTGTAGAAAACATCATCAGATTTGGTACAGCAGGCTCCTTCAAAAAAGAAGTAGACTTGTTTGATATCGTTCTTGTTGAACATGCATACTCTAAATCCACATACGCAAGAGAAGCATTCGGCTTCACTGAAGACGTTATGGATCCATCTGAAGAACTGAACACTATCCTGGCTGAAACAGCTGCAGAACTGGGTAAAAAATACTGGAAAGGTTATGTAAGTTCAGCTGATAACTTCTACTCTGACTTCACAATCGAAAGAAAACCAGCTCCATACGATATGATTTGCGCAGAAATGGAATCCTTCGGTCTGTTTGCTAACGCTCGTCATCTGGGCAAAAAAGCAGCATGTATCCTGACAATCTCTGACTCTATCGTTGACCACAAAGAAACAACACCAGAACAGAGACAGACAGGCTTCACAGAAATGATGGAAGTTGCTCTCAACGCTGCAATCAAAATGTAATACTGCATAAACTTACAAAAAAGGCAGGCTGAAAAGTCTGTCTTTTGGTTTTTTATCCAAGATTTACTGATTTTATTTACAAATGGAAAATATGGGTATATAATTATCCCATCCAAATTGTATTATAGAGAGGTATATTAAAATGGCAGATTTAAAAGCTTTAGCTCAGAAGAATCACGAATACGTTGTGAAAATGCGCAGACATTTCCACAAATATCCTGAAATTTCTACACAGGAAAAAGAAACATCCGCACGCATCTGCAAAGAACTGGAAGAAATGGGTGTTCCATACAATGTTTACCCTGACTACACTGTGGTTGCCACACTGGACAGTGGCAATCCGGGTAAAACAGTTCTCATCCGCGAAGATATTGATGCCCTGCCAATGAAAGAAGAAACAGGTGCAGAATATGCCAGCGTAAATGACAATGCTATGCATTCCTGCGGTCACGATGCTCACGCTGCTATGCTGCTGGGTGTAGCAAAATCCCTGAATGAAATCAAAGACCAGATTCCTGGCAAAATCCTGCTTGGCTTCCAGGTGGCGGAAGAAAACCTTAAGGGTGGCCGAACACTGGTTAAATATGTAAAAGAAATGGGCGGTGCTGATAATTCTATTTCCATCCATGTTGGATGTGCTGAAAATGTGGGCCAGATGAAAATCGTAAGCGGTCCGTTTGCTTCAGGCGTTATTTCTTACACAATTTATGTAAAAGGTCAGGGCGGTCATGGTTCTGTTCCACACGCAGCAAAAGACCCTATCAAACCGGCATGTGAACTTATTCTCAAACTGGCATCACTTCCATCAAATGCTATTGATGCACAGGACCCAATCGTATTTTCTACATGTTCCATCGTTGCAGGTACAGCTGCCAATATTATCCCTGATACTGCAAAAATTATGGGTACAGTACGTTACTTCAACAAAGAGCTCACACAGCCTATTTTTGACTGGCTGGAAAATATCTCTGACCTTGTATGTAAATCATACGGCGTTGAAAGAGAAATCGACTATATGTTTGATCCTATGATTCCTGTTGTAAATGACCCTGCCGCTACAAAAATTGCACAGCAGGTTGCCACAGAAATGGGTATGGAAGTTATTACAGAAGGCAAGGGCATGGGCAGTGACGATATGGCTATCGTTCTGGACTCTTTCCCGGGCTTCTATGTGAACCTGGGCTGCGCCAATGAAGCAAAAGGTTTTGGCCATGTTGCAAACCATAGTTGCTATTTTGATATTGACGAAGAGGCTCTGGCACTTGGTACAGAATTCCTGATGAAATCAGCTTTTGAACTGCTGAAATAAAATGTAATATGAAAAAACAGCCCCGTGACTTTTATAGCCACAGGACTGTTTTTATGATTTATTTGAAGGATTTTACCGTAGTAAACTTTTTTGTGTTTTTTTAATCAGGCCGGTTTTTTGCCGGCCTGCAAAAAACAAGTGTGAATTTTAATACTCAAAGGGTCTTTCCCAGGACCACAGATATTATAGTTGATTGATAATTAATTATCAATATGCAGAATAACCAAACTTTGATAAATTAATATCAATCTTGTTATTGCAGTTGCCCAAACAAAACAAAAAACCCGCGGGGAGCGGGTTTTTTGCAAGAGAAAAAGTATATGAGGAAATGCAAGACAATAACGCCAGCCTATTGCGTTATTAATCTTTGGTTATATTATAACCTTGAAATTATAAAAAATTTGTCAAAAAAGAGTGGTAATTTTATGAAAATTGTGAAAATCAGCTGTTTTTTCAAAACCAAAATAACTTTTTGGCAAAATGCAAAAATTCAGTGAAAACATCTTGAAAACTTTTATGCAAATTGTTATAATAAATGCAAGATAACTAATAAAAACAGGTTATCGGTCCTTATAAAAGGAGGCATCAGTATGAAAGTTACAACAATAGGCAGAAAAGTATCACTCAAGGACAATTTTTTACAGCGTGTGGAGGAACGTCTTGGCAAACTGGACAAATTCTTCTCCGACAATGCCGAAGCCACAGTAACAGTAACTGTGGAAAAGAAATGGCAGACAGTTGAAATAGCTGTAAAAGACAGAAAATTACAGTTCCGCAGTGAAAAGAGCGCAGAAAGTATGGAAATTGCGCTGGAAGATGCCGTAGACAATCTGGAAGCACAGATTGTTAAAAACAAGGAAAGAATCCATAGAAAATTCAATGGCTATGCTTACTTTGACGACCTTGTAGGTGTAGCAGATGATATGGACGATTACGAAGTTGTTCGCAAAAAAGTATTTGCACTTCAGCCACAGTCAGTTGATGATGCAATTCTTGAAATGAACATGCTGGGACACACATTCTTTATGTTCAAAGACATTGTTACAGAAGAAATCAATGTGGTTTACAAACGTAAAGACGGCAATTATGGCCTGCTGATTCCGGAATAAACTACCAGAACAGATAATCTGTTATTAAAATGCTATCATCTCCTCTCTCTATATAACAATTCAAAAGGCAGGGCTTGTATGCCCTGCTTTTTGTGTTGCATTTTTCTGTCGGTGGTCTTACAATAAAAGAAAAGCCTACAGGAGAAATACCTATGAAATTAAGAGATGTAATGAATAATATCCCCCGTGAAAGGCTGGGACCCCTGCCTACTCCGATGCAGCGCCTGGAAAATACAGAAAAAGTTACAGGTGCACAGCATAAAATGTATATCAAACGTGACGACCTTACAGGTATAGGCAGCGGCGGAAACAAGGTGCGCTGTATGGAATACATCATTGGCCGGGCAAAGGCGGATGGCTGTGTGGGCGTGGTGGCTTCCGGCAACGGCCAGAGCAATCTGTGTTCACTGGCGGCAGCCTGCGCAGCAAGGGCAGGGCTGAAATGCTATATTGTCCACAACAGTGAAAAGCCTGAAACCTCTGTGGGCAATGCCCTGCTGAACGACCTGCTTGGCGTTGAAAGGGAATATATGGGAGCCTGCGACAGCAGCATCAGGGAAAAATATGTGGATGATGTTATTGCGCGCCTTGCAGACGAAGGCGAAAAGTATTTTCTTATCCGCAATGGTGCTACAACAGGTCATGGTGCACTGGGTTATGTAAATGCAATTATCGAACTGGTGGACCAGTGCGAAAAGGAAAACCTGAACATAAAACACATCTTTGCCCCAGGCGGCAACGGCGGCATAGCCACAGGTCTTATCTATGGCAATGCCCTGATGGGGTTCCCGTTTACAGTGCACATTATCAGCGTGGAAGACATAAAACCTGTGCTGATTGAGCATATTGAAAAAACCATAAAGGAAGTGGAGGCCATCACAGGTCTGCCTTTCGAATATGATGTGGACAAAGCTGCAGATATAGTTGATAAATATATGGGTGCAGGCTGGTCCTGCAACACACCTGAAAGCGAACAGGAAGTGCTGGATTTTGTGCGCACAGAGGGCATCTATATCGAAAATGTTTACACATCAAAGCTGATGTACGGATATAAAGATATGGTAAAAAACAACCTGGTTGACGGAGACAGTGCAGTTATACACACAGGCGGCTTTGGCAGTCTGTTCAGCCAGTACTGAAAAGGTTAATCAGATATGATGCGAAATTATTATAATATATATGGCTTTCCTGCTTTTATGCTGGTTATAATCATACTTTTTCTGCTGGTGATTGTTCTTGTAAAGGACACTGTAAATCGCAGAAAAAGAAACAGGCAGCTTGCAGAGGAAATGGAGCAGCCGGTGTTATTGCCTGAAGTAAATGGTGTATATGCCGTTATAACAGCAAAAGATGTGGTGATGGAAAAGGGATATTTTCCTGACAGTCCATACAGAACTCACCGCCTGAATTATATTTTGTCTTTTCTGATGGATGAGGGTGACACAGTCAGCTACAATGTTCCGTCAGAGCTGTACGAATATGTATATACAGGGCAGAAAGGTATTCTTGCCACCATTGACGGAGAATTTTTTGATTTCGGCAGCGGCGAAGATATTGAATAAGCAAACCCGGGTTGTATCACAACCCGGGTTTTATATATAGTATAAATTGGCAGGAAACGATACTATTTCAGGGCGCGTATGCTTACAGCATCCCGTAAACGGACGACCACAGGTCGCCTCTACGAAGTCTGATTTACATTCAAACCGCGTAGGGGCGGTTATCAACCGCCCGCCTATGTCATTATGGGCGAATGAGAGAAATCATTACTTGAGTGAATATATCCTTTCGGGGTGCGGATGCGATTCTTCGGACAAAGTCCTCGAAATGACAGAATTCGGGTTTTGTGGTTATTCCACGGGCGGTCCTGACATGTGCAGCGGTCCCCCATGCATATTTTGCCCATATAAAGGCATCAAACCGCGGTCTCCCATATAAAAAAACAGACACAGTCTATGCTGTGCCTGTCAGTTTTTATATCCTATTATCCAAAACTTTTTACCAGTTCTGTCAGTGTGCTTTCATCAGCAACTTTTTCCACAAATCCCTGATACAATCCCGGCTTTCCGCCGCCTTTGCCTCCCAGTGTGGCGCTGATATGGCGGCCCAGCCTGTTTGTGTCTTTTACAACTGAAACAATGCATATTTTCGGGTTGCCCTCTGCCTGTGGGCTGAACACTATGGCTGTTTCGCTTTTTTCTCCCAGCAGGGATGCCAGCTGCTGTATTTCATTTGATGCCAGTTCTTCTTTTATCATTACACACAGACCGTCTGTTGCTGTCGCCTTTTCTGCCCATACAGCAATCAGCTGTCTTTTGGCATTGGCCAGGGCATATTTCAGCCGGCCTATTTCGTCCATTCTGGCTGCCACTGCATCGGTAATGCTTTCCACAGGCACAGACAGCCGATGGCTGATATCATAGCAGTCATCATTTCTGTTTTTTAGATATTCCACAGCACGCCTGCCGCACAGTATGCTTATTCTTGTGCCGCCTTTATATGCCTGGAAATTCAGCGCCACAATAGGACCTGCCTGTGAAGTGGTATTTGTATGTGTGCCGCAGCAGGCGCATATGTCTGCATCGCCAGCCACCACAATCCTTATATCACCCTGCAATTCTTTTTTGCTGCGGTATTCCAGTTCTTTTACATTTTCCGGGTAAGATGCTGTAACAGGTCTGTTGGCCCATACCTGTTCATTGCATTTATCCATAATGGCTTTTATATCTTCCTTTGTCAGCGGACCGTCAAAATCCACCACATTGTCTTTTTCGTTGAGATGGAAGCCAAAGTTGTTGTAGCCGAACATACTGTTCACCACACCGGAGAAAATATGTTCACCTGTATGCTGCTGCATAAAGTCAAAACGGCGGTCCCAGTCGATTTTGCCATAAACCTGTGTGCCAGCTGGGATTTCAATATCAGAATAATGTGTCACCACATCATTTTTATCGCGCACATCAATAATATTGGCCACATTGTCGCCAAAGGTCATAGTGCCGTGGTCGCAGGGCTGGCCGCCGCCTTCAGGGTAAAACGCGGTCTGGTCCAGCACAACTGTCCAGCCTTTTTTGTCCTCTGTGCAGGACAGCACTGTGGCTGTGAATTCCTGCATAAAGCTGTCTTTATAAAATAATTTTTCAGTCATTTCAAAATCCTTTTCAGATATTCCTATTCAATCACACAGTCCACAGCTTCTTCACCGTCAAAAATTCTTGTGTGGTTTACAAATGTAAGGGCGGACTGTTTTTCATCTTCGCTCAGTTCGATTTCCAGTTCTTCACCATTTGAATAGTTCACAATTTTTGCGGTAACACGGCATTTTGTGAAATTCTTTTCAAACAGTACCATACACTGGAAAATATGCTGTCCATCATCTTCAAACTCAATATCAAACAGCTGTTTGCGGCTGTCTGTGTCAACAGGAATTTTCATGTTGAACATATTCAGATATGGCTGGTGCATCACAATATCATTGCCGCTGTCAATCACATGATATATCGCCATTGCCAGTACAGCGTCATCATCTGGGATAAAGCCCATTATGCCGTCAGCACCGGTGTAAACAGTCAGAGCTTCGTCATAGCTGTATTCCACATCGAAAAACATGGTTATTTTATCTGTTGCACGGCTTTTACCCTGCTTCAGTACAACCTTGTCTACTATAGCACTTTCTATAATCACACTGCCGTCATCAATAAAAGGTGCCACCCCCACACTGTCACAGTATTTCAGCATATCAACCATTCTGCCTGCAGGGGTTGATATTGTTATTTCAAATGTATCCTCACTGTCATTCATTCTGCCCAGTTTCAGGCTGTCACCGCTTTTCAGCTTCTGTACAGCCTTGGCATCCAGGTCATTGCCATCTACTGTGATACTGTATTTTTTGATTTCTCTGTTCATAATATCCCCCGCTAATTTATAATACAGTTATTTTATCATTATAATCATACCTTTGCAATTGAATTTTGCCTGTGTTTGCCGTATAATGGGAACAAATACGCTACATTTATTTCAAAGAGGAGGATATTATGGAATTTACTGTAAAACTTGCTGATTATGCTGATATCGAAGCAGCTGTTGCGGTTGAAGAGGAAACAATGGGCGGCACCGGCTATCTCCGCGATGCATGGCACTACTTCAACAGCCTGAGTGGCGGTCTGGTATGCGTTTATGACGGCGAAAAAATGATAGGTATAGGCCGTTTCTCTGTACTGCCTGACGGTTCAGGCTGGCTGGAAACACTGCGTGTTATCCCATCCTATCAGCGCAAAGGCGCAGGCAGAAAAATCTATGATAAATATGTGGAACTGGCAAAAGCAAACGGCTGTCCGTCAATGGCTATGTTTACAGGCCTGACAAACGTGGCCAGCAGCTCTCTGGCAGAAATCTACGGCCTGCGCACACTGGCACAGCACAAAGGCTGGAACCTGACAGACCTTTCCGGCGGCGATGCCCACGGCTTTAAACACGTAAACTGGAAACGTGCAGAAGAACTGATTGTTCCTATGAAGGAAAAATATCACGATTATATGACATTCAACCGCACTTTCCACCACATCAATTCAGCCAATGCAAAACAGTTTGCCTGCGAAGGTAAAGTGTTTGAAGACAAGGAAAGCGGCAGCTTTATCGTTTGCGGTGCACGCTTCCAGCATCAGGTTACACTGCATATTGCTATGATGGGCGGCGATTACGACAAATGTATTGATTTCGCCATCAATTATGCAAAAGCACAGGGACTGGAAAAAATCACCTGCACAGTAGTTCTGGAAAATGAAGAAGTACAGGCAGCCCTTGCAAAACGCGGCTTTGTAATGGACAAAGGCACTATTATCACAAAAGAAGTAAAATTCTGATAAACAGTTATAAGAACTGTCATTCCGAGTGAAACGGGGAATCGCATTACAGCTCTGGTTGGGCTGGTGCGATTCTTCGTTATTTTATTTTTCAGGTTGAAAAATAAGAGAATTGTCACTTTTATTCTAATTTATCACCCGATATGATATGATGGTATCATAAAATCGAAAAAGGGAGAAATAACGTGAAAAAACTGTTAATATCAATCCTTGCAATATATATGTCGCTTTGCCTTACAGCCTGCAAAGACATCTTTGTAGACAGCCAGCCGGAGGAAAATCTGCCCGGCTATACAATTGAAAACAATACAGGTGTAATTGAACTATCCCAGCAGCAGATAGACCGCCTGAATAATTCTATATCAGACATTACACTGCAATCAATTATAAACAGGGAAAAACTGGTTATGCTTGAAAAGGCAGGCATCGATATTGCTCTGTCAGAAGTGGAAAAAATTGACAATGACAATATCCGTCTGTACTTTACACTGACCAAAGACGGCAAAACCCTGTCCCTTTCTTCTGACGGAATAATGGTATACGAACCTAATACACCGAATTTCGGCGATGAAAGCCGTATCGCAAATATGGATATTTATTGGGGCAATATTTCTGTCTCTGACACAGAGATTATTTTTTCTACCCTTAATGATATTCAGCTTTACTCTGCAGAAACCCTTGAACAGCTGGATAAAACCTTTGATTTTTCATTTGCAGACACAGAGTGGTATCTGCTGGATACCATCGCCTGTGACAAAGGCTATACAGCCGCCATAGTCAGCGAAAAGGCACAGTCCTTTGCGATTTTTGACACAGATTGCAAGCTGGCAGATAAATTTGATTTGAAGAAAGCCGACCGGTTTTTCAGTTATCTGGGCTATATCGGTCTGGACAAAATGAGCAACAATCATTTGCAAAATATTCCCGTATGGCTGTTGAGTAATGTAAATCTTATCTGGCTGGATAAACAGCAGACATTGCTGACTGTGGATTTTGGAAGTTCGGATATGCACTTTATTTATGACAGCGCAAATGATATGCTTTACAGCGGTAGCATCTGTGTGGATTTCACCCAGGATAATTATGGCGTACAACTTATACGCACTGGCATACAGGGCGGACCTTACGGCAGTTATTCAGACCCTATACCTTGGATCGCCCTGCGTACAGAGAATGATAAAATCGTGGATTGCTTTACCTTTACATCAGAGGAACTGGACACCACCTATGCGGAAAATGAATTTTCTGTAAAGGCCGATGAACTCTGCTCCCTGGTACAGGTGGAATGTACAGACAATGCCATAGCTATGGAAATCAGCTTTATCAACAGAACTGTTACAATAAGCCGAATGGCCGACCAGCTTGAACCGGAAAATGAAATAGCAACCTCTGCCACAGGAGAATACACACTGTATTCAGCTGCAGGCAGCGGTGCAGGAGATGTTTCCTATCATCAGGTAATACTGAAAAACAATGTAAACGGCAAAACAAAGTATCTGGATACAATAGGCGGTATGTACGGCGGTAACAGCGATGCAGGCTTTATGTCCAATGGGGATGCATATATCCTTACCACAGAGTATTTCAAAATCTTTGATATGGATATGAATAACCCGGACCCTGTTTTCACTCTGGGAGAAAATTTTTCTTTCGGCAGCAGCATTGATGATACTGTGGACAACCGTGTACTGCTGGCTGCACGCCGTGACCCGGTGGCTTACACATATCTGGCAATTTACATAGAACAGCCATATTATCCGGACTACAAATCACAGTTTTTCAATGACGATGAACACGACCTGCGCCTGAAAGACACATACAAGGTAGGGTATTTTGATTTCGAAGGCAACCTTGTCAGGGAATATGATACCGGCGTAAATGCTGTTGTGGCTATGGGTTATGCACCTGTGAATATGTATCTTTCCCAGGGCAACCTGCTTACATTCTGGTCCTGGTTCAAACACCGGGACAATGTGTATACCCGCGGCACACTCAATCTGGATACAGGCGTCTATACTCCGGAGTTTAACACATTTGAAGACTGACTTCCCAGAAAATAACTGTGAAATTTATCATTTTTTGTAGAAATACCGCTCTTGTTAGTGTATAATTAAATAGTTATATTAAAAAAAGTAAAAATGAGATTATATACAGGAGATTTCAAGTGAAATTCAACTTTGAAAATATAAAATCCACAATAAGTCAATTCAATATATATCAGAAAATAGCAGGCGCTGTACTGGTGCTTGCTATTCCAGCATCAATAGCACTGGGCATCAGTGCCATCAACCACAATGTGGAAACAGGCGGCAACATCACCAGCATATCACAACTGGTTTCATCAGTTACATCATTCATTATGCCATCCTCCAGCAGCCAGGAATCTTCATCCTCAAAAACTGCCATAAAGGTTACCCTCAAGCCATCATCAGTAGAAGAAGACTTGGAAGTGCAGATTGTTGATGAATACGGCCGGATGATTGTAGGCCCTGAATTCCAGCTGGTGGTAAAAGGCGTGAAAAACGGCTATAACAAAACCTGGGATGTAAATGACGGATTCCTCCGCCTTACAAAGCTGCCTAGCGGTGATTACACCGTATCTATAAAAGAAAAAGACGGCTACATTATGCCGGAAGAAGCGGTAGAAATCACAGTTGCCAAAAAGGTTGCCTATGTAGAGGTAGACGTTTCTGACAAAGTGGTGGACGAAAGTAAAATCGATGTTTCAAAAGAAGACGCCGCTTACGAAGATCAGGTGGTTACACCGTCCACACCTGCCCCTGTGGAGGACACAGTGGAATATGTGAAGTCTTCCCAGAAAACAGAGAAAAAAGAAGTGGAAATCATCACATATAAATACAAGCCGGAAAAAATTATGGAAGACGGCACAATGATGAACAATGCAGGTGTGTCCAGCGGTCTGTACCCTGTGTATGACAGCGAAGGCTGGCTCATAGGCGCATACAAACTGGAAGCAGCACCTACTTCTGCGGCTGCTTCAGCTGTGGAAATAGGTATTATGCCGGCGCAGCTTCTGATGTTGAATGTTTTTGCACAGGACAACAGTGTAGCAACAGTTGAAGAAACTGAACAGACTCCAACACCGGAATCTACTCCAACTGAGTCTTCATCCTCAAGTGAGTCTTCATCCTCAAGTGAGTCTTCATCCTCAAGTGAGTCTCCATCTTCAAGTGAGTCTCCATCCTCAAGTGAGTCTCCATCCTCAAGTGAGTCTTCATCCTCAAGCGAGTCTCCATCCTCAAGTGAGTCTCCGTCCTCAAGCGAGTCTCCATCCTCAAGCGAAGCACCTTCTTCAAGTGAATCATCAAGCGGTGCATCATCTTCAGGTTCAGAATCTTCATCTTCAGGCAGTGGCTCGTCTTCAAGTTCTTCTTCAAGTTCAGGTTCTTCTTCAGACAGTGGCTCATCTTCATCACAGGATAAAGTTAAAGTAGAGGTGAAAATTTTTGATGAAGAGGGAAACCCTGTAAAAGACAGTCTGGGCAACACACTTGTAAAACTTGTTGCCACAGAGTTCAAAACAGTAGAAAAACAGGATGTTATAACATATTACGGTTGGCAGACAATCGAAGGAAATAAATATTACTTTGATAAAGAGGGCAAAAAGGTAACAGGCACACAGACTATTCAGGGCATTACATATTTCTTTGACAAAGATGGCAAAATGGGCAGCCGTATTGGTATAGATGTTTCCAAATATCAGCCTACTATTGACTGGAAAACAGTTAAAGAAGCCGGTGTTGAATTTGTAATCATCCGTGCGGGCTATCGTGGTTACGGCACAGGCGCCCTGGTTGAAGACCCTTATTTCAAACAGCACATCCGGGGTGCAAAAGCAGCAGGACTGAAAGTGGGCGTATACCTGTTCTCACAGGCCATCACCACAGAAGAAGCTGTAGAAGAAGCCTCCCTCTGTCTCCAGGCGGTAAAAGGATATAATATAGATTATCCTATCTTTTTTGATACAGAATACTCCACATCCCGCAAAGACGGCCGTGCAGACAGTCTGTCACAGGCACAGCGCACCACAATAGCCAAAGCTTTCTGTGAAACAATACAGAATGCAGGCTATAAAGCAGGCATTTACGCCAGCAAAACCTGGTTCTATTATCAGCTGGACTACTCACAGCTTTCAAAATACAGCATCTGGGTGGCACACTATGCAGAATCCACAGACTTCCAGTATCATTACGACATCTGGCAGTACACAGGCACAGGTACCTGTGCAGGCGTTGCAGGTGCAGTTGATATGAACATCGGTTACACAGCATATTAAAATGTATAAAACGGACTCCTGTGAGTCCGTTTTTTGTTTGCAGGATATTAATAAAGGCGATTCGCAAATCGCCAGTAAATGTGAAAATTCTGTTATATTTAGATGAATGTCTAAATGTTTATTGACATGGCTTATCGGTTGATATATACTATATTTAGATAATTATCTAAATAACGACAAAGGAGATGCAAGATGCTGCAGGAAACAATTAAAGCTTTGTCAGACCCTACACGCCGCAGAATACTGGAAATGCTGAAAAAAGGCCCTTTATCTGCAGGTGAGCTGGGTAAAGAGTTTGATATGACCGGTGCAACAATGTCACACCATCTGTCTATATTGAAAAAGGCAGGTCTTGTGCAGGACCAGAAGAAAGGCACATTTATATATTATGAAATCAATACCAGTGTTATGGAAGATTTGCTTTCCTGGGTGGTTTCTTTTATGGAGGATAAAGATGGACAATAAAAAATATACAAATATAATAATACTTATAATGCTTTTGGTCACATTGGTAGTCACATTGCTTGTGTATCCGTCTTTGCCGGATAGTATTCCTACCCACTGGGGCCCGTCAGGCGAAATTGATGCCATAGGCCCGAAGTACACAGTGTTTTTAGGTCTTGGCGTTGCGGTACTGTGCAACTGGCTTATGCTTTTTTCGGAAAAAATAGAACCAAAGCAGGGTAGTTATGCAAAATTTGGTAAAGTATTCAATATTTTTCGCTTGTTCATAACAGTACTTATGTGTTGCCTGCAGTTGTTGACAATTGCATTTGCTTTCAATCCACAGGTTGCCAATATGAACACTATTATGTACCCGTCTATAGGTTTTATGTTTATACTGCTGGGCAACTATATGCCTAAAGTAAAACACAATTATACCTTCGGTATCAAAACACCGTGGACTTTTGCCAGCGAAAATGTGTGGAACAAAACACACCGTATGTGTGGCCCTGTATGGATTTTGGGCGGTCTTGCTATGGCGTCACTGGCTTTTGTAAAAAATACCACAGCAGCTGCAGTTATTATGTTTGCTATTATCGCAGTACTTGTAGTTGTGCCTATGGTTTATTCCTATGTCGAATATCAGAAGGAGATTAAAGAAAATGAAAAAGACAATTAAACTTTTATCATTTATCCTTGTGTTCTGTCTTGCTTTCACCGCCTGCGGTTCAAAAGCGGCATTGTCAAAAGAAGAAGCTGTAAAACTGTCTGACAGGTATGTTCAATGCCTTGTAAACAGGGATTATGAAACTGTTGTGGCAGGCTGTGATGAAAAAATACAGAAACAGATAGATGCTGCTGCACTGCAGCAGGCCTGGGAATCTGTGGCAGGTACAGCAGGCAGCTTTGTAAGCGCCACAGCCATAACTTATGAATCAAACAACGGTCTTGCCACAGTTGCAGTTACTGCAGAGTTTGAAAATACAGGTATTATAATCACACTCACCTATGACAATGCAGGCAAAATACGGGGCATATGGTTTAACTTTGCGCCGGATGACAGCATATATCAGCCTGTTGACACAGATACTTTCACAGAAGAAGTGGTGTTTATAGGGGAATATGAAATCAAAGGTGTGGTGACAACTCCGGACGGTAAGGCGGATTATCCTGTGGTTGTTTTTGTACAGGGCAGCGGACAGTCAGACTTTGATGAAACAATAGGTGCAAATAAACCATTTAAGGAACTGGCACACGGTCTGGCTGAAAAAGGCATCGCCAGCATCAGAATCAACAAACGCCTGTACCAGAAACCTGTTCTTTCACACGACAAGCTGACTGTATGGGATGAATATATGGATGATATATATGCAGCTGTTGATTATGCGAAAGCCAACATAAGCGAAAATGTGTATGTTATCGGTCACAGCCAGGGCGGTATGTCAGCACCGAAGATTGCACTGGATAACGACCTACAGGGCGTTGTAATGCTGGCAGGTACAATACGCGGTCTGGAAGATGTAATTCTTGATCAGAACACAGCCCTGCTGGAAACATCTGAAGAATACAGCGACAAGGAAAAAGAAAAAATCCTGCAGGCAGCGCAGGAAGGTACTGACGCTGTGAAAGCACTTACAGAAGACTCCACAGAGCCTGTATTGGGCATCCCGGCAGAATACTGGCTGTCTCTCCGTGAGCTTGACGGTGAAAATATTCTGAAAAATAAGCTGACAGTTCCGGTGCTGGTACTGCAGGGCGAAGCTGATTTTCAGGTTTATATGGATAAGGACTTTGGCTATATGCAGTCAGTTCTTGGACATAAGGAAAATATAGAATTCAAATCATATCCTGGCCTTAACCATCTGTTTATGCCCCAGAGTCTGCCTGGTGTGACAGACGTATCAGAATACGCAGCAGAAAACCACATCCCACAATATGTGATAGATGATATTGCGGATTTTATACTGCAATAAATAAAGAGAGTGCAATGCACTCTCTTTATTTTGTTTCTTCAACCATAGTGTAAACATCATAACTACTTTGAAATTCTCAAATAAAAAGGCGGGTTACCCCGCCTCTGTTTTGTCAGAATACTGCTGTGCCGCTGTACCATTCATCAGGAATAATGCTTGTCACAAAGCCTGCAATTGCCAGACTTATGTATGCATCAAATGGAATACACAGTATGCCTGCTATAGTATCGCCTAAAAACATAGTCAGTAAAAATTCTATAAGGGCAGGGCCCAGTGTAACACTGAATGAAAAAATAAAGAATTCTGCCAGCATATTGCTCATATATCTTACAGAACCTTTCAGATAGTATTCTGTAGGGTATTCAGGGTTGGCAACAAACAGATACCATACAATTCGCAGCATGTAGCCAATCAGCATTACAGTTACAAGATATACAACAGCGCCAACTATAGGGATAATCACTATAACACTGCCCACAATGCTTATCAATGTGTTTACCAGCCACATAGCCAGCATTATTGTCAGTATTTTGGCCAGATGCATGTTGTCTTTCAGCAGGGCAAATGTGTCGGTTATATCAGCGTTGCCTCTGTTGTATGCCCTGAAATAAAAGCATGCAGAACAGGCGCCTGCCACAGCGTTTATCAGACCTGCCAGTGCATTGCCTATGATATTGCCTGTCAGTGCAGATGCCACCAGTGATGCCACTGCAAATATGGCTGTGCCAATCAGTATATTGGTCATATCGCTTTTCACAATATCTTTTGCTCTCTGTTTTATCTGTGCGTTCATAGTTGTACCTCCTTTATAAATATAACTCTGTACATTGTCCGCAGGGGACATATCCCAACAAATTATAACATATTGTGCCATTTATATCAAATTTCTTTGTCTGTAACAGAAAATTTACAAAAAATACAATTTATAAGTAAGAAAACAGCAATAATAGTTGATAAAATATTGTAAAAATAGTAAAATATATTATGTATTACTATGTAAAAAAACTGGTGACCAATGAAAAACTATAAACTTTCAGGCAGCATAGTGGTTTACAATAAACCGGATGATGCCTATAAAACAGTGGAAAGCATTCAGAAATATACTGACAGCAATTTTTCACTGTATGTTATTGACAATGCCAGCCCGGACAGAATCAATGAAATGCTGAAGCAGCATTTTGATGTGAATTACATTGACCTGCCTGAAAATGTGGGTTTTGGCAAAGGGCATAACAAAGTACTGGACAAAATTGATTCAGAATACCACTTTGTTATCAACCCGGATATACTTATAAATGAAAACACCATAAAGAATATGTGCGGCTTTATGGATGCAAACCCTGATGTGGCCATTGCCTGCCCGAAAGTTCTTCACCCGGACGGCAGTGTGCAGTATATTGCAAAAAGAAAACCCAGCCTTATGGCACTGGTTTCACGCCGCATACACCTGCCATTCCTTAAAAAGATTGAAGATAAATATCTTGCAAAGGAAATGGACCAGGATACCGCTTTTGAGGTGGATTTCTGCACAGGCTGTTTCTTTGTAATCAGAACATCTGTGTTCAAGGAAATAGGCGGCTTTGACGAAGATTATTTCCTGTACTTTGAAGATGCGGACATCACTATGAAAGCAAAGCAGAAGGGCAAAGCCTGGTATGTGCCATCTGCAGATGTGGTACACTTCTGGCATAGGGAAACTGCCACAAGCGGCGGCCGGTTTATGACCCAGCTGAAATCAATGTTTATTTATTTTAAAAAATGGGGCTTCAGGCTCTTTTAGGAGGATTTTATATGAAAGGAATAATTCTCGCAGGCGGCGCAGGCACACGTCTGTACCCACTTACAATGGTTACATCAAAACAGCTTCTGCCTGTTTATGACAAACCAATGATTTATTACCCACTGTCCACACTTATGCTGGCAGGTATCAAAGACATTCTCATCATCTCCACACCACAGGACACACCACGCTTTGAAGCACTGCTGGGAGACGGCAGTCAGTTCGGCATCAGCCTGTCCTACAAGGTGCAGCCAAGTCCGGATGGTCTTGCACAGGCTTTCCTGCTGGGTGAAGAATTTATCGGTGATGATGCCTGTGCTATGGTACTGGGTGACAATATCTTTTACGGTGCAGGCTTTGGCAAAATTCTCCGCGATGCTGCACAGAACGGCATCAACGGCAGAGCCACAGTTTTTGGCTATCACGTGGAAGACCCTGAAAGATTCGGCATAGTTGAATTTGACAAAGACGGTAAGGTGCTTTCAGTTGAGGAAAAACCTGCCAATCCAAAGAGCAACTACGCTATCACAGGTCTGTATTTTTACAACAAAGATGTTGTTGAATATGCAAAAACAGTTAAACCGTCTGCCCGTGGTGAACTGGAAATCACAACACTGAACGATATTTATCTGCAGAAAGGCTTGCTGGATGTTAAACTGCTGGGCCGTGGCTTTGCTTGGCTTGATACAGGCACAATGGACAGCCTTGTAGACGCTGCAGACTTTGTACGCATGATTGAAAAACGCCAGGGTATCAAAATTTCTGCTCCTGAAGAAATCGCTTACAGAAACGGCTGGATTACAAAAGAACAACTGCTGGCAAGTGCAGAAAAATACGGCAAGAGCCCATATGGCGCTCACCTGCACAAAGTTGCAAACGACGAGCTGGCTTATTAAGAGGTATATATGAAAATTCTTATCACAGGTGCCAAGGGTATGCTTGGCACACAGGTCGCCCTTGACCTGAAAAGAGGCCACACAGAACTGGGCGCTGTTCCACAGGAATTTGTGGGCGCAGAGGTGGTTCTGGCTGATGTGGACACTCTGGATATTACAGACAAGGCAGCCACAGAAAAATTTATCACAGACTGTGCACCGGATGTGGTTATCAACTGTGCCGCATACACAAATGTGGACGGCTGTGAGTCCCATCAGGATGATGCTTTCAGAGTAAACGGAATAGGCAGCCGCAACCTTGCCATTGCCTGTGAAAATATCGGCGCAAAGCTGGTGCACGTTTCCACAGACTATGTGTTCAAAGGTGATGAGCCTACTCCACGCGCAGAATATGATCTGCCACATCCGATTTCTGTTTACGGCAAAACAAAGTACGCCGGCGAAGAATTTGTAAGACAGTTCTGCAAAAAGCACTTTATTGTGCGCACAGCATGGCTGTATGGCTACTACGGCAAAAACTTTGTAAAAACTATGGTGCGCCTGTGCAACGAACGCGGCGGTGCCACAGTTGTAAACGACCAGCACGGTAACCCTACAAACGCAGCAGACCTGTCACATCATCTGATGAAAATCGCTGCCAGCGAAGAATACGGCACATATCACTGCACGAACAACGGTGAATGTACATGGTATGAATTTGCCGCAGAGATTGCCAGACTGGCCGGCTTTGAAGGCGCTATGAAGCCTTGCACAAGTGACGAATACCCTACACCTACAAAACGCCCTGCATACTCATCTCTGGACAATATGATGCTGCGCGTGACAGTAGGGGACGAAATGCGCACCTGGCAGGATGCCATTGCCGCATATTTTGAAAATCAAGACAAACGGGAGATATAATATTATGACAATTATCGTAACAGGTGGTGCCGGCTTTATCGGTTCAAACTTTGTTTTCCATATGCTTGGCAAATATCCTGACTACAGAATTATCTGTCTGGACAAGCTGACATATGCAGGCAACCTTTCCACACTGGCACCTGTAATGGACAATCCAAATTTCAGATTTGTAAAGGCTGACATCTGCGACAGAGAAGCTGTTTACAAACTTTTTGAAGAAGAAAAACCGGATATGGTGGTTAACTTTGCTGCAGAAAGCCACGTTGACCGCTCTATCGAAGACCCGGGCATCTTCCTGAAAACAAACATCGAAGGTACAGCTGTTCTTATGGA
>CAZYSS010000002.1:0-62082 GCA_964649845.1 uncultured Oscillospiraceae bacterium | reverse complement strand
CGTAAAGCTTGGTCAGGAAGTTGTAGTATGTGACTGGCATGATGAAACAGTTCGCCGCCGTGGTAAAATCACAGCTCTGTATGCATTTGAAGGCACAAACAGGGTAGCTGTTGATACAGCAAGCAGCGGTGATATCGTAATCGTTTCTGGTCTGGAAGATGTAACAATCGGCAACACAATCTGTGCACCGGACTGTGTGCAGCCTCTGCCTTTTGTTGCCATCGATGAACCAACAGTTGAAATGACATTTGCTGTAAACGATTCACCATTTGCAGGCAAGGAAGGCAAGTTCGTAACAAGCCGCCAGATTCGCGAAAGACTGCAGAAAGAACTGCTGAAAGATGTTGCACTGAAAGTGGAAGACTCCACAAGCAGCGAAAGCTTCAAAGTAATGGGCCGTGGTGAAATGCACCTGTCCATCCTGATTGAAAATATGAGACGAGAAGGCTACGAATTCCAGGTTTCCCCACCAAGAGTTCTGCTGAAAGAAGAAGACGGCAGAAAACAGGAACCATTTGAACATGTGGTTATCGACGTGCCAACAGAATTTCAGGGCAGTGTTATTGAAAAACTGTCCAGCCGCAAAGCTGAACTGATCAATATGGCACCACAGGGCGAAAGCCGTATGAGAATTGAAATGAAAATTCCTTCCCGTGGTCTGTTTGGCTACAGAAGTGAATTCCTGACAGATACAAAAGGTTCCGGCGTTATGAACACAATCTTTGACGGTTACAAAGATTATGTAGGCGAACTGCCAACAAGAAACACTGGTTCCCTGGTTGCATTTGAAACAGGTACATCTATCACTTATGGTCTGTATAACGCACAGGAACGCGGTGTGCTGTTTATCGAAGCTGGCGTGCCAGTGTATGCAGGTATGGTTGTAGGCTACAGCCCAAAAGGCGAAGACCTGACAGTAAACGTATGTAAGACAAAACATCTTACAAACACACGTGCATCCGGCTCTGACGATGCACTGCGTCTTATCCCACCAAAGAAAATGAGTCTGGAAGAATGTCTGGAATTCCTGGCACCTGACGAACTGGTGGAAGTAACACCAAAAACACTGCGTATCAGAAAAGCAATTCTGGACCACGCAGAAAGAGCAAGAATTATCAGCCGTGCCAAGAAAGGCAAATAATTCTGTAAAATAAGCAAAGTTAAAGCGACACCATACGGTGTCGCTTTTTTGTTATGTGGTTATATTATCCAAACATATTATAATATTGATAATACCAATATTCCTGTAATTGCTGGGGTGTTGAAGATATGTTATTGTAGTGATAATATTCACCTGTCTTGTCTTCATAGCCTGTTTTGGAAATCACAGGATAATTTTTATACAGTTCAAGCAGGTAATTCTGATATGCTGTAGTCGGTATACCTGTTGCATCAAAGAGCAAGGACGACAGGAAATTCAGGCTTGTTCTGACACCTTGTTGTTCCTCAATATCGTAATTTGCCCAGATAAAAAACGGAACCTTATGCATTTTCACAAAATTGTTGAAAGAAAGGTGGTTAAAGCTGATTTCGAACATTTCTTCATAAAAAGTCTGATCAAGATATGGCTGATGGTCACCAAAAAACAATACAACAGTAGGTTCTTCAACTGCAGAAAAATAATCCAGAAGAATATGTATTGCTTCGTCAGATTTTTTAACCAGAGTCAGATACTCTTCTGCATCAGGGTATGTGCCCATTGACGGCGACAATTTTATTGTATCATCTCCATAATACCCACTGGTATATCCGCTGTGATTCTGCATTGTGATATTGAAAATAAATACAGGAGATTCCTGTTCTTTACTTTCAAATACTTCAATTACTTTTTCATAGTCAGCTCTGTCAGACAGATACAGATTTCTTTCATAATCTTTACTCTGGAAATCTTCAATATCTATAAAGTCATCGAATCCAAAATCCTGATATACATTTGACCTATTGTAGCCGGAAGCATAATACGGATGAATAGCCGCTGTATAATAGCCTCTTTCATTAAGGGTTTCAACAACAGAACCTGATTCTTCCCCTACAAACTGCATATATGGCGAAGTGTTGGGTATAAACATCATAGAGTTGGCTGTGAGGAACTCCCATTCAGAATTTGAGGTACCACCGCCAAGTGTGGATACCATTGCAATGCCTTTTACAATATTATCCTGCAAGGAATTGTAATACGGCATATATGTATTGCTGTCAATATTGTCGTTCAACGCACTTAAATCAGAAAATGATTCATTCATTACAACAATGATATTCGGAGAAAAATCATTGTTTGCTTCCGCATAGTTCTGCAAACCTTCGTAAGCTTTTGTGCTGTCATAATTGTCTGGTTTAGCCACATACATATTCCCCGCCATAGAAACCATACTAACGCCAAATCCATAATCTGCCAGATTGGCATTTATATCCCAATAATACACCGTATTCTGAAGGAGGCTTCTAGTCAGCATAACAAAACCGACAACTGTCCACCCGGCAACCTTTAATCTTTTCGCTTTATTTTTGGTATGTCTGTCCAGATATATAACTGCACTGATAAAAAACACCAGAGCAGCTGCTGCAACACATATATTCTTTGTCAGAACAAATTTATAATTACCCGCTACACTTTTAGCTGTTTCCAGCACCAGAAAATCTGTAGGTGTAAGCATAGTTCCCCTGAAAAGGGTGACGTAATAATTTGCTATGGAAAGCAACAGCCATACAACAGAAATAACGATTGCCGAACAGGCTGTCTTTCCTGTAACTATATACAAAACAGCCATCATCAGAAAATACAGCAATATATTTTCCAGCATTGTAACAACGTTCAGATTGGCCAAATTATGGTTTGAATACTCTACGGAAAAGAACAATCCCACAGCTGCTATAAAAAGCATAAATGGCACATTCGGAACAAGATATTTTTCTATATGCAGCTTCTTCAGGAACAACTGCACCCAATTATACAGTAAAACCAGACCATATAACATATATATAACCTGAGGCAAAATACCTATAGAGGACTGCTCTCCTTTAATAGAAATATTTTCGCTGTGGTAATCCAAATCATACAAATTATAATTACCGTGGATAACCCCGTCAATTTCTATTGTGGCATATCCTGAACCCCAGTTCCTGATAAAATATATATCTAAATAATCGCTTTTGTTATATTCAATTTCTATATAGGTAGATGCATCTGCCATAACCGCAGCAAACGAAGTTCCGTTTACTTCCCACCGGCCATTTAAAGTTACATCTTTTTCAGTGAGCTCGAACCCGTTTAAAAGAATTTTCTCTATTCTTAAATCTGTACCATAAGATGAAATCTCTTTTTCGCCTGTGGCTCTGATTCTGAGTGTAACAGGCTTATTTCCCAATATTTGTACAGCATATATAAGGATAAAAATCAATGTAAAGAAATATAGTATTTTATTCTTTTTATTTGAATTATTCATACTATTCCTTCTTACGGATTACTGAACAGGTCATGGCTATATACACCATCACTGATAAGCCGCTTAAAACTTTCAATTACATAGTCTTTGTCTTCTTTATATGTTACGCCAAACCATTTATCATTGGTTTTCAGAACTTTTACGCCGATTTCCTTGTTTTCAAGTAGCTGACCAATATGTATTGGCAGTAAATATTCTGCTTTCAGTGGGTTTTCACCGATTGAATCAAGGAATGCTGTAAAATCTCTCTCCAGAGTATTCATATAGCTTACAGGCAGACCCCACATATTCATTGATACAGGAGATTCAACATCCACCTCTACACCACCTGCCTGTGCACCTGTGGCAGTCTTTTCAATGCCTGAAGTTTCTGCAATAGCTGTAAGCCAGTTATTTTCATCTGTGCGGCAGATACCTCTTGTTACTGCACCATTGTCACTCAATGTGTTTTTCAGAATAAAACCTGCCATACAGTATTTGTCATCTGAAACTTCATTTTCAAGAAAATCGTGAAGCAGAACAAAAGCCTCTTTGCCATAGTAGTCATCAGCATTGATAACAGCAAATGGTTCGTTGATAACGTCTTTTGCCACCAGCACAGCCTGACCTGTACCCCAAGGCTTTGTACGGCCTTCCGGCACAAAATAACCTGCAGGCAGCTTATCCAGTGCCTGAAATGCATATTCAACTTTTACATTTGCTTTTTCACAGACTTTTTCTATTCTGTCGCCGATAACTGCGCGGAAGTCAGCCTCAATATCCTTGCGGATAACAAAAACAATCTTATTGAATCCCGCTTCTATTGCATCATGGATGGAATAATCCATAATAATTTCACCATTAGGTCCAACAGGTGCCAGCTGTTTGATGCCGCCACCAAAACGTGAGCCTATACCCGCTGCCATAATCAATAATGTTGTTGTTTTCATAATTTTGCCCTCAATTTATATTAATACCATCTGAAGAAAATCAGACATTAACAGTAGTGATAGTTACACTACAACTATCAATTATTTTAGGTTTGTTGCGTAAGGCAACTGACTTTGTGCCTGTATATTCTTTACCATTTCGTTCTATTGTAACTGTAATATCAGCTTGTGTTGCTCTTTTCACACCAACCTCATCTGTAAAGTCTTTAAAAGTCACAGAAAAGCCTTTCACATATTCAGCCAGTTTGTATACACTTACAGATGCAGTATTCAAATCACTTATTCCATCTTCTTCACCGTAATAAAGTATATCACCATTGACAGCAAATATACTTACATCATTTTCAGTCAGAGTCAAAAGTGTTTTTTTAGTCGCATCCCAGAAAACACCTGTACCTGCACTGGCCAGTTGCTTCTGCACATTGGCCATAACCAGCTGTGATTCATACTGTAATTTTACATTTGAATTCACATTTGAATTTATCTTTGCAGAAACAAGTGTAAACCCCTGAACACCTACTGAAATGATACCAAGAATGGCAATAGTAACGATTAATTCTACCAGCGAAACACCTTTATTATTCAGTTTCATATTGTGCCTCCATAATAACGATTACTCTACTTCGTGGTAGCCGGTCTGGGGAATAAGGATAATGCTTTTTGAGCCAACTGCATTTGATACAGTGATTTTGGTGCACTGTATTCCTGCTACATCAGCTACGTTAAACTCCCGTCCATATTGATCTTTATATGATTGTAAATTCATTTGACCTGTAGAACGGTCAAATGACAGCTTGATAGCTTTTATTTCAATTGTATTTTTTGTTCCCAAAGTATTAGTTATTTCTGCATAACAAGTAAAATTTTTACTTTTGGAAGCAGATTTCTCTATTTTATTCCCGTTTTTTTTAAGAACGGCAACCCATTTATCATCAGGTTTTTCAATATAAAATGATACGTCTGTAGCGCCGCTCATTGTTTCAACCTTGCACTGTGACAGCAGGGCATCACAGTCATTTACAAAGGCTTTTACACGATGGATTGTAACATAATTGAATGAATAGGTGGAAATACCGGCAACAATTGCAATAATGGCTATTACAACAATCAGTTCAATCAACGTAAAGCCCCGATTTTTTTTGTTTGTTCCTTTACCCATTTATTCTATACTCCAATTGCGGTATTGCACCAGTTTATCATAATCCCAATCACCATTAAAAGATGGGATTGAAATAACAATATCAGTCTTTACTGTAACTTTATTTCCGGCACTGTTTGTGTATGTTAAGGAAATATTGTCCAGAACAATATTTGAATCTGTTTTAATTTCATTACATATAACTTCAATACCATCAGGATTAGTTAGTAAATCAGATAATTTATCCTTATTTATTCCAATATTTTCGATAAATTTTCTCTTAAAGTTATTATCTAACTCACTATGAGTATCATTATAATTCACCAGCACATCCTTATAGGCGGCTGCAATCGAATCAGAAACAATACCCTGTAAACCAGCACGGATTTCATCCATTGCAGCAGTTGCTATAAAATAGTCTTCTTTCTGCTTTCTGTCTTCGGCCTTTATCTTGTAGCCCATATATGTCATATTAAGAAGAGTAGCAGCCATCAATGTCAGAAGAACCATCGCCATCATAACTACAGCGATACCCGAACCCCTGTTTCCACGAAGTTCTTTACAGGCATTTTTCAATTTCTGTTTCACTTTCCACTCTCCTTTGCAATATATTTAATCCATGGATAATCCTTTAAGTACATATAACGGTTCATCGTTAAAATTTGTATCTGCAGGGAATAATTTTATAGTAAAATTGTGTGCTCTTTCTTTGCTCTGTTGTGTTACAAGGGAATTTTTTACATTTGATGGCTGTCCCCCCTGTATTACATCATCAATTTTATATGTGATATTAACTTCACCATCTCCATCAGCTATATTGGTATACACTTTACCCTTTATATCTTTCTGGTTCAGCGTACAATTATACTCTTGGCTTTCCGAATCTTTATATTTTTTGACAAGAAACAGTTCAAGATTTGGGTCGTCATTAATGATTGTAATATTGTCTTCTATACCAAACACCGGTGTATATAACATATGAATTGCGAAAGATTTACCATCCTCCACACCTTCAATCTTCCCTGTATACTCACTGCCACCGCCGGCTGCACCTGCACCTTCATCTTCTGCCGTAGGACTTACATTATATCCATAACTATATGTAATTTTCAAATCCACATCTTCGCCATCTTTTTCTACTGTAAGTACAATGTCTCGTTTCACAATTTCTTCCGGATCATCATTAGACTGTGAAAAAACAATCTGAATCGGCGTATTCACACTCAACTCTTTATCATTTATTGTACTATTTGGTGTTATCTCCACCATAGCGTTATAGCTACTCATACCGGATGAAACACCTTCCAGCCAGATGCAATTTGGAACTATACCGCTTGTTATCTCTGAATATGTATTATCGTCATTTTTCTTGTAATATTTTACGCTTCCAGAATCATTCAGCAATACTTTTTTCGCATATTCTGTATCCCCTATCAGCGTTTTCACTTCCGCTGCCTGTATTCTCTCCGCAATATTCTGTGCTGCCATAGAAACCCTGCCCATCTGCTCGCTTTTGGCGGCAGTCATGGTAGACACCTTAAAACTGTTTAAGAGAGGGATTGTAATCAAAGCAAATATTACAGTCGCAATCAACAGTTCCACCAGGGTAACTCCGCGGTTGTCTTTCAGAAATGCTTTCATCTTCCCTCTCCTTTCTTTAGTCACCAAACAGCTGGTCTGCACCGATTGCCACATCTGGCAGTTCTTCCGGTGTGTAAACAGCTTCTGGGTATGTAATATAATATCTGGAAATATTCAGGCTTCCGTTCAGATTGTTTGTTTCGCTGCTATAGCTTACAGAAATAGAATCCAATGTCGCCGGTTTTCCTGAATTGTAAATATAATTTATTGTATCTTTCAGTCCCTGATAGCTTAATTCCGCAGAAACAGTTGCCCCTGTGCGGAATACTTTCATATCAGTTGCCACTTCTTTTGTCTGGCTCTGCTGCCGCAGTTTTTCCAGTTCTTCTGCTTCTTCGTCAGAACCCACATTGATTTGCACAGTCTGGTTCACAACGCCCTGAAAGCTTGTCAGCTCCTGGGCTGCTGCAAATGCAATAGAGCTGATTTCAATATCATTGGCTTCTTCCATTTTCAGCATATATGCCACAATATCTTCTTCTTTGATATCAGCAGGATAAACAGCCAGTTTTTCGTTGATGGCTGCGCGGTATGCTTCAGTTTTTTCCTGATATTTTGCGGCATAAGCGCTGTGCACTTCCAGTTCTTTAATTTTCTGTTCAATGCTTGCAATATCATCTCTCATATCGGCAACTTCAGCGCGCATCGGTGTAAACAGATATGTATAGAGTACTACGAATATCAATACACCGCCTAAAATTAACAAAAGGTTCAGTTCTTTTGGGGAAATTTTCTTCATATACTACTCCTTACTGTGCAGCTTCTTCTGCCGGTACAAATGCATCTAAATTATAAGTGCAGGAAACACTGAAAGACACCTGTGTACGGCCTGCTCTGTCTTTTGATTCAGACAGGCTGCTCACCTGAATATCCTGTATTGTTTCAAAGCTTCTCAGCTGTGCAATAGTTGTAGCTGCCCGTTCCAGATTGGAAACTGTCACGTTCATGGACACACCTGAATCGTTGCACATTGCAGACAGCACAGAAATTTCTGCAGGCATTTTGTCTTCCAGTTCTTCAAAGAATGCCACCAATTCTGCGTTTGGTGTCTGTTTCAGGTCATCCAGCATTTCAAAATTGCCGTTGATTCTTTCATATTTCAGATATGTGTTGTAAATCTGCTGCACCTTTTCCATTCGGGCCAGCTGTGTTTCCAGATTTTCCAGTTCAGTCTTGGCTGTGTGATACATAAATGCCTGATAACCGCACATCAGCGCACCCAGCACCACGCAGGCAACAAACACTTTATTACCTGTTTTGGCTGAATCATTGCTGTTTTTCTTTCTTGCCTTGTATTCAGGCGGCAGGAAATCCACCGGTTTCAACTGTGCGCCCAGACAGGACACATAGTAGTTGATGTTCTGTATATCAGCGCCCAGAGTTTCTGCGCCCTCTTTGTTCTGCAGCAGAATTGTAGGAATATGTGTAGCATCTTCCACCATTTCTGTCAGGCCGGCAATATAGCTGTATGTGCCCAGCAGAACAATCTGTGAAATCTTCTTTTCGCCATAGTTGGCCCGGAAGAATTCCATAATTCTGGCAATGTTGTTCAGAAAGCGGCTGGCGCTCTGTCTGCGTTCTTCCATAGGGAACACAACATCCATCAGTTCGCTGTCTGCCATATCTTCCAGAGATGCCAGATACTTGCTGTCATCCCTTGCCTGTGAACGCATAAAGGTGTTGATAATATTGTCTTCACCTACCTGGAAGCTTCTCTGCAGCACCAGGTCGCCGTTTTCGATAAAGTTTACAAATGTATTTGTCAGGTTACAGTCTACATAAGCCACAACCTGTTCGTCTTTAAACTTTTTCAGCACCTGATACTGGCTGTTACCGCTGAAATCAATGGCTTCAATATTGATATTCAGGGCAGTTGCCAGACGGATGTATGTATTTATCATCATACGTGGTGCAGCCAGAACAAGCACGCGGTAGCGTTCTTTTGTTTTTTCCAGAATAGTGTATGAAATCTGATAATTGCTCATATCCACAGGGAAATATTCGTTTGCGTTTGTTTCAATAACAGATTTTATACGTTTTTCCTTGATTGCACCTGGAATTTCCACTTCTTTGTTTACAACCTTTGTTGATGTCAGCGAAAAAACAACTTTTTTGATTTTCATCAGGTTGTGCCGCAAAAGTTGTGCGTTCAGCAGCTGTGACACTGCTTCAACATCAACAATCTGGCCGTCTACAACAGCGCGGTCAGGTATTGGAAACATAAACTTTTCGGAAATATTAACTTTTTTACCTTTTTTAGTGGAAACAGAGACTTTGACAATCTTTTCTTCCACTTCAATAACCAATGATTTTGTCGCCATTGAATCACAATCCTTTTTTATGTAATTATGTAATAAAATTCAAATTAGGTTTTATTTCTCCACAAACTATAATGTTGTCATCCTGAACGAATAACCGTAGGGGCGAACAGTGTTCGCCCATTGGCGGGACGTCAGGGATGCCGTCCCCCTACGCGCTATGTTGGAATCTCCATTTCGTAGGGGCGGGCGCCCTCGACCGCCCGTTTACGCGTCAGCGTAAAATGTCATTCTGAACGAATGAAATGAGTGAAGAATCTCATTACATCCCACTTGAGCGGATATGCGATTCCTCGCAAGGCTCGGAATGACAGAATGATAGTTTTGTGGGTATTCCACGGGACGATGTGGGCATCGTCCCCTACGCGTTGGTGGGATATTCGCACAAGGGGTTCGGGGAATGTGTCCCCGAGTATAAATCGCGGAGAAATTATAGTAGGGGCGAACAGTGTTCGCCCGTTGGCGGGACGTCAGGGATGCCGTCCCCTACGCGCTATGTTGGAATCTCTCCATTCCGTAGGGGCGGGCGCCCTCGACCGCCCGTTTACGCGTCAGCGTAATGTGTCATTCTGAACGAATGAAATGAGTGAAGAATCGCATTACATCCCACTTGTGTGGTGATGAGATTCCTCGCAATGCTCGGAATGACAGTAGCGTTAGAGTGTCATTCTGAAAGGCGAAGCCTTGACGCGTGCCCTGAAAGGGTAAGAATCGCATTACCTATCGGTCAGAGCTCTGCTCTGTGCGAGTGAGATTCCTCCGCTTCGCGTTCGGAATGACAGAATTATCGTCCTACCCCAGCAGCATTCCCATATACCACTGTATCATCTGTGTGCCGTACAGGAACGCAATAACAATACCCACAGACAGGTATGGCCCCATGGCCAGTTCTCTGCCTGCGCCAAAAAATTTCATACGGATAATATGTATAAAGCTGCCTATAACACAGCCCAGTAAAAATGCCAGCACGTTAAGCTGCAGGCCCAGAAACAGGCCGCTGCCTGCCATCAGCTTTACATCGCCGCCGCCTATGGCACTGCCGCCGGACAGCACAAGCAATAACAGCAGAAAGCCCCCCACAGCCACACAGCCAAGAATGCCGCTTTTTATATACTGTGGGTGCAGTATAATGCGGATAATGCCCAGGGCAGCCACCGTGGCGGTGGTAACCCGTGGCAGTTCTTTTGTTCTGGCGTCTATCACAGATGCCACCAGCAGCACAGATACCAGCACACAGCCCAGCACGGCATCAGCCGTAAAGCCACAGCGCAGCGCCACAGCCAGCCACAGCAGGCCGTTTGCCATTTCTACCAGAGGGTACTGGGCAGATATACGGGCACCGCAGCCGGAACAGCGGCCTTTTAACAAAAGCCAACTAAGCACTGGTACAAGTTCGTACCAGTGCAGTTTTTTTCCGCAGGACATACAGTGGGAAGATTCACGGGCAATGCTTTGCCCCAGAGGAATGCGGATAATACACACATTGAGAAAACTGCCCACCACTGTGCCCAGAATAAATATAAATATGTAAATAGGAATCAGGTATAAGTCCATAATGGGTTATTCTTATTTAACAGCGTTGATATGAATTGTCAAATTTGTTGAACTAGCTGTTTTATTTGTCAGAGCTTTTTCATCTTCATTATAACTTTTTTCAAGTTTAGCACCTTCAGTTGCAGCATTATATGCTGCTGTTCTTGAATCTCGGAGTGTACGCCATGTAGTAGACCATCCCCATTTACTTACAGCATTTTCAGCGGTAGTGGCAGCAAACCTTGCTGCAATAGCTTCTTCAGTGTAATAGCTGGCGTCTTTATAGGTACCATATTCATTAGCTTTAGTACGCAAAGTCCGAGCATATGCTGTTAATTCAGCCTTACTATCTTCTTCACTTTTATAATAATCAGCCTCAATTGTTGGTAACGCTTCCTGAATTGTAGTAAATTCCAAGCCTTTTGTAGTTATATAAGTCGATACAGCATTCTGATAACCGCTCAACACTGCTCCGTCTACTGCATGTACTGCTTGAAGATTGTTGACTGCAGCACCATCAGCAGCAATTTTTATATTGCCATCATCAATAATTTCGATAGTAATTTCGCTGTTACGATACAAGTCTGATTTGTACTGATACGAATCTTCAGGCATAACTTCATTTACTTCAGCATCCAATATAACATTACTGTAAATATCAAAGTCAGTAGTAATACCAAGACCATTTACAATAGCTTTATATGTAGGGCTATCCATTATCTCGTTGATATTCAGACTGTCACCAGACAATGATATTTCGCCATATTTAGCATTACCATTTTCATCTATAGATACCAGTACAATTGTGTCACCTATATCTTCTGTTGTAGCATATGCAATCTGTGCTGCACGTGCAACTTCCCAGATTGCACCTCTGTCTGTTTCCTGTCTTGATGTTTCAACATATTTAAGGAACTGTGGTGCAGCTACAACACCCAAAATAGCCATTACCGCGATTACAATAATCATTTCAACCAGGGTAAAGCCTTTGTTGTTTTTTCTTTCTTTCATCATATTTTCTCCTTTTTTTAAGGTTATATCAGGTTATATCAGACCAAAATATAATCTGATATAGTCTTAAATAATAAGTTATTTAATCTATAGGGCATATATAAATATATGCCCTATAGATATAAGTTAGATTTTATAAATACTATAATTATTCAGCTTTTGGGAATGTACATTTACCTGTTGCTTTAGTAATTGTAAATGTTACGCTATTATCAGTAGTTTCTGTGCCTCTGTAAGTATTAGATTTGAATTTATAGTCGCCAAAAGCTTCTTCAATAACATCTATCAAATCTTCATCTGCAGAGTTTGTAGAACCAGCAACAAATTCTACAACACCTTCATCATCAATTTCTACTGCAAATGTAACAGTATCTGTAGTAACAACATTGTCAACACTATAGCCAACAAATTCAATTTCTGCAATATGTGCGATTTCACCAAGAGCATTTTCGTCTGTACCAACTCTGGAGTTTTCAACGTATTTCAGGTACTGTGGTGCTGCTACAACTGTCAGAACAGCCATAACTGCGATAACGATAATAAGTTCTACCAGAGTAAAACCTTTGTTGTTTTTGCGGATTTTGTCAAAAAACTTTTTCATTTTAATCTCTTCCTTCCTATAATGTATGTTTTTTGATTTTATTTAATAATGCACACACCGGGTGCGTATGCAATTATTACGGGGTTGGGTACCGCTGTCATTCTGAACGAATGAAATGAGTGAAGAATCGCATTACATCCCACTTGAGCGGAGATGCGATTCCTCGTTTCACTCGGAATGACAGTAGCGTTAGTGTGTCATTCTGAGGCAGCTTCGCTGACGAAGAATCGCATTACATCCCACTTGAGCGGAGATGCGATTCCTCGCCAAAGGCTCGGAATGACAGTTTGGGTTGGGGATTGCGCAATATGTCATATATTCCACAATCTGTTTTTGCGGGCGGTCGAGGTCGCCCGCCCCTACGCGATCAGCGTAGAGTGTTGTATTTGTGGATAACCCACGGGACGTCCGGGAGGCCGTCCCCTACGCGTTGGTGGGATATTCGCACAAGGGGGTCGGGGAATGTGTCCCCGAGTATAAATCGCGCAGTCTGCGGAGAGCAAGCAGAGAGCCAGGGTCAGCCGTAAGCTGACAGGTGGCGATATGCTTGCGAAAATCGAGGGAAAATTATAGTGCGAGTGCTAAAGCACGAGGTTTATAATTTTGCCCGATTTGTAGCAGACGGAGCATTCCACACACTGTGCAGCGTTTGGGGTGCGGGGAATCGCAACCCCGCGGTTTTGGTTACTTTTGCCACCAAAAGTAACGCCAGCGCAGCGTCAAAAAGCGGGACGTCCGGGAGGCCGTCCCCTACGCGTGGTAGGGTTTTTCCGCATTGGGTAGATTATGCTCAATCCGCTGGCGGGAAGCTGATAGCTTCCCCTACGCGATCAGCGTAGAGTGTTGTATTTGTGGGTAACCCACGGGCGGTTAATAACCGCCCCTACGCGGTTGGTAGGGTATTTCACATTTGTGGTTTCGGGACGGGAAACCCGCCCCTACGCGTGGGCGTTCTTTTACATTATACCATATATACTACACATTTTCCAGTGCGGAGTACATCTGTGTCATTGGCAGCATAACAGCCATAACTATTACGCCAACAACCAGTGCCAGCACGATGGTAATCATAGGTTCCAGCGCGGCCATTACTTTGGCTGTGGCTGTTTCCACTTCTTCATCATAGTAGTCTGCCAGTTTTTCCAGCATTTTGTCCAGCTCACCGGTTTCTTCGCCGATATTAATCATCTGGGCAACCAGCGGCGGGAACAGCTTGCTTCTTTCAATACATTCTGACAGTGTAGAACCCATGGCAACATCTTCACTGGTTTTCTGCAGTGCTTCTTTGAAAAGCAGATTGGACATTGTTTCAGACACAATTTCAATAGCTTCAATCAGTGAAACACCGGATGAAACCAGAGTTGCAAGTGTTCTTGCCATACGTGCAGAGGCTGTTTTGGCAATCAGGTCGCCAATCAGCGGCAGCTTCAGGCTGGTTTCAGCAAAAAAGTGCCGGCCTGAATCTGTCTTTTTAAATGCTCTGGCTGCGAAAACTAATGCAGCTATAGCACCTGCAATAACAATCCACCATTTCTGAACAAAACGGCTGGCGTTTACAACAATTTTTGTAATCAGAGGCAGGTCACTGCCCAGGTCTGTCAGCATTGTTTCAAACTGCGGCACAACAAACACCAGCATAATAGCAATTACAACAACTGCAACTATACCTACCATAGCAGGATAGATGCTTGCTTTCTGCATAGTGGCCTTTAACTTGGCATCCTTTTCAAACTGGGTTGCCATACGTTCAAAGGATTTATCCAGACTGCCGGATGCTTCACCTGCAGCAGCCAGAGTGATAAACAGGTCTGTAAAAACAGCTCTGTGTCTGGCCATAGCCTCTGCCAATGTGGAACCTTTTTCAATCTGCTCACGGCAATCTTCGATAGCTGCGCGCAGAATTTTATTTTCTGTCTGCATTGACAACAGAGACAGGGCTTTTGTTACAGGAACACCTGCACCGATGATACTTACAAAAGAGCGGCAGAAAACCGCCAGGTCTCTCGGTTTAGGTTTCTTTTCTAAAAATGAGATATTAATCTCTTTATCAAGGGCCGAAGCTTCTCGCAGTGAAATCAGAAACAATCCCTGTTGTTTTAACTGATTGAACGCGGCATCTCTGTCCACTGCTGTGATAGAGCCCTTTTCTTCTTTTCCTTTCCGGTTAAGCACAACATAAGAATAGTTGTTCAACGGTTTCACCCCCTGTTAAAACATCTTTTTAGCCAGCATATTTGCATCCTGTGCATAAGCAAGTGCATCTTCTCTGGAAATTTCAAAGCGTGTGTACGCTTCATACAGAGAATCGTCCATTGTGTACATACCCTGATTGCGACCTGTCTGGATAGAACTGGCTATCTGGAAGGTTTTGCCGTCTCGGATATGGTTACGGATAGCGGAGTTTACAACCATAACTTCTGTTACGGTGATACGGCCCTCTCCGTTTAATCTTGGGACAAGTCTCTGTGATACAACCCCCTGCAGTACATCAGCCAGCTGCACGCGAATCTGCTGCTGCTGATGAGGCGGGAAGGCGTCTACAATACGGTCAATGGTGTTGGCTGCACCGATTGTATGCAGTGTGGAAAACACCAAATGGCCGGTTTCTGCGGCTGTAACAGCAGCAGAGATGGTTTCCAGGTCTCGCATTTCACCAACCAGAATAACATCCGGGTCTTCACGCAGGGCTGCGCGCAGAGAGGACGCGTAATTTTGGGAGTCATTGCCCATCTCCCTCTGGTTTACGATACATTTTTTGTGAGTATGTATGTATTCAATCGGGTCTTCCATTGTGATGATATGATAATTGTATGTTCTGTTTATCAGGTCAATCAGGGAAGCCAATGTGGTGGATTTACCAGAACCTGTAGGGCCTGTAACAAGTATCAGACCGCTTCTTTTGCTGCACATATTTACAAGTGCCTGTGGTATACCCAGTTCTTCAGGTGTAGGAATGATATCATTCAGAATACGTGCCGCCATTGCGCAGGTTTCTTTCTGCCTGAACACATTGATACGGCAACGTTTACCGCCAGCTGTGGTATATGCAAAGTCTACTTCGCCATCTTTTTCAAATGTTTTCTGCTGTTTATCAGTCATAATACTGTAAACAACTTCTTTTACACCATCCGGTGTGCAGGCCGGAATATCCATATGGACAATCAGACCGTCTACGCGGACTGCCGGTGGAATGCCTACGCTTAAATGAAAGTCTGTGCCTCTCATTGCAACCGCACGCATAACCAGATTTTCAAATGATTCCATTTTCTCCTCATTTCCTAGTTTTCAAAGGATACTTTGAACATTTCTTCTATGGTGGAAGTACCCTCCAGCACATAGCTGGCGGCGCTCATACGCAGGGTATGCATACCCTGAGACATCGCCATATCTTTAATCTGCTCTGTGGTACCTTTGGAAGAAACAATATGTTTCAGTTCCGGTGTCATTTTGATAATTTCATAAACACCTATACGTCCGTGGAAACCAATGTTGCCACACATACGGCAGCCAACAGGTTCATACAACACAACATCATCTGCAGACTGTTTGCCAAGCAGTATCTTTTCAGAATCTGTGGCCTGTCTTGGCTTTTTGCAGTGCGGGCAGAGTTTTCTCATAAGACGCTGGGCAATAACACCAACAACAGAGTCTGCCAGCAGATAAGGTTCAACACCCATATCCATAAGACGTGTAAACGCTGCAGATGCAGAGTTTGTATGCAGGGTGCTCATAACAAGGTGCCCTGTGATAGATGCCTGTACGGCAATGGCAGCAGTTTCATAGTCACGCATTTCACCAATCATGATGATATCAGGGTCCTGACGGAGAATGGCGCGGAATGCAGTGGCAAAGGTGAGGTTTGCTTTTGGGTTAACCTGTACCTGGTTGATGCCTTCTATGTTGGCTTCAACAGGGTCTTCAACAGTGATGATATTTACTTCTTCCTTGTTAAGTTCAGAAAGCGCGGTATACAAAGTGGTGGATTTACCGGAACCTGTAGGCCCTGTAACCAGCAGAATACCGTTAGGGTTGGCGATGATATGCTCAAACACCTGTAATTCGTTTTCTCTCATACCCAGGTCGCTTTTGCTCAATGAAAATGCGTTTTTGGATGCAAGACGCATAACGATTTTTTCACCATATGTAGATGGCAGAACAGAAACACGTATATCGTATTCTGTATGGTCAATCATAATTGTGATACGACCGTCCTGTGGGCGACGTTTTTCGGAAATATCCATACCGCCCATGATTTTGATACGTGTTACAATAGCCGGAAGCAGACTGATGTCATACATCATTTTATCGTTGAGCACGCCGTCAATACGGTAACGAACTCTGATTTTGCTTTCCAGTACGTCAAAATGAATATCACTTGCTCTCTGACGCACAGCCTGTTCAATAACAGAACGAACAATCTGTACGATAGGTGCATTTTCAATATCTAATTTATCATCTTCTTCAACATCTGCGATGCCAACCTGCTCTTCACGTTCCTGGCTGTACTTTTTGGCAGCGGACATAATCTCGTCAACACCAAAGTATCTGTCAAGTACGCTGTTTATTTCGGTAAGAGCAGCTATTCGTGGCTCAATGTTGCAACCTGTGATAATGGAAATGTCGTCCTGGGCAATCAGGTTCATAGGGTCTGACATCGCCACAATCAGAGTATCTGGAAGATTTTTATCAAAACGGATAGGCAACATTTTGTCTTTACGGAGAATGTTACTTGGAATCAGGTTAAGTACGTTGGACTCAATGGTAATACCTTTCAGGTCGATGCTTGGGATACCATACAATTCCACTTTGGCATCAACTATCTGTTTTTCATTGGCATAACCAAAAATCACAAGACTTTCGTCAAATTCAATATCCCTGGCTTTTGCAGTCAAAAGCGCTTCATCCAGATTATCTTTTGTGATAATCTGTTTTTTCACAAGTATATTTCCTAACTGTATTCTTTGACTCTCAGTCACAACAAACCTCCCATAGTATAATTAATACACATAAAACTGGTATTTAATAATTATATCGCTTTTATATGGAAATAGCAACAATATTATTACATATTTTTTTATTATGTTCAATTATATTATCATTGTTTTCAAAAGCGGCTTTCCATAAAGCAATTACAGATTGTTATGCCACACCTTTTAAAATTAACTCAATATAAAATCAAGTTAAATATATATATTATATCATTTTTTTTTTTTTTTTCAATGGTATGGTAAAATATTTGCATATCTGGATTTCTACAACTTGTTATGGTTTCACTTATTTTCAATAACATCCTATGAAATTATTACAGCTTCATCCATTCAATTCAAAAAAAGTTTTTTTGCTATTTTATAAAAAATACCAAAGCGTTTTTCCAGTTTATCCAACTTTTCTGTGTTGGCATCAATAATGCCCTGAAGGTGTCCGCACCAGCGTTCAAGGTCTTCAATTCTGGTTTTGTCTTTTTCAGCTGATTCCGTCAGTGTTTTTACTCGCTCGCTCAGAACTTTGTTTTCTTCCTCAACATCCATCAGCTGAATCTTCTTTATTTCAAGTTCTATATATTGGCTTTCACATATTTTGCGCAAATCTTCTACAATCTTTTTCATTTCATCCATTTTTGTTCTCCTTGTTGTTATCAACACAATTATTCACACAAGCCAATAAATTTTCTCTGAAGATATCCATAGAGAAAGTGTTTTCAAACAGTTTTCTGGACTCCGATTTCATCATATCCATATTGCTGTTTTCAACTACGTGTTTTATGCAATCGGCAAGTTCAGCAGGGTCATTGTTTTTATAAATATAACCATTTTTACCATTGGTAATAACATCTGACATACCTGTGTTTTCAGAACAGATACATATGCCGGAAACCATCATTGTTTCGGCCATAAATGTAGGGAGAGGGTCATCCCTGGAGGAACACACCACTGCAGTGGCGTGTTTGTATACATTGAAAATCTCATCGTGAGGGATTGCACTGATATGTCTTACTTCATCCGGATAGTCATTGACCACATCTTCAACTGATTTGAAAATATCAGCATCAATGCTGCGACCGACAAACAGAAACAGGCATTGCTGTCTAATATCGTCCGGGAGCAGACGGATAGCCTGAGCCATAATGTCCTGACCTTTTCTGTTGATGACTGTCCCCACATTCACAATTACTTTTCGTCCGTTTTCAGCTACAAACGGATTTTCAGTACCTTCAACCTGATGTGCTTCATCCTTCAGGCCATAGTGCAGAAGACTTGTCTGATATTTTGGTCTGAAATCCTTTACCGCTTTGTCTGCATATTTACTTACAGAATAACAGTGAATATTTTTACCCAGGTCATCAGGGAGAACGTGTCTTAAGTAGACTTCATAACCGCCTCTTGCATCGTGCAGCCACCACATAACAGGAACTTTAAAATCGCGTAACTGTTCTACCTGTCTGAACGGCACTACTGTATTTATGAGAACCAGGTCAAAATCAGCAGCGTATTTCATCCAGTCAGTGTTGTTGTCCATATCTCCCCGTATTATAACAGGAACATTTTCACGTACAAATTCATTTTTCAGCACACCGTCTGCAGGTGAAACAACAACAACATTCCACCCTTCCTCTTTTAGGATTCGCACTGCGTGCACAAGAACAACAGGTGCACCTGTCAATGAAAGTTCGTGTGTAAGCACCATAACCTTTTTGCTGTTTTTGTCATATGCGGGCATCTGTTCAGGGAAATAGGCTCTGACATCTCTCAGTACACCCCTGCGCATTCTCTGTTTTATTCCTGTTGGACAAAACGGGTCTGCAAAAAATTTATCTTTCCATCTGCCAAGCATATTGTTGAAGCCATACAGGTCACCGCTTTCTTCAACAACTTCAGTTTCTGCAAACACATTACCCACAAACAGATTCCTTTTGGACAATACCTGCATTTGGAATGCAAGTTCTGTTACATAGCAAGCCTTCGAAGCTGACAATTCATCAGATAAAAGCTGTGTGGCGGACAATGCGCCGCACAAATCACTTTTCTTTACCATCCAGAACTGCCGTGAAGGGAAAACGGTTTCCCTTACTATGCAAACTTCTCTGGTTATAAAATCTGTTTCAGCTTTATCACGTCTGAACTTATAACCTATTCCGGCCATTGAAAACACACCTGTATAAACAAGGGTATCCCTGTTGTAAATACACGGTGATACAATGCCTATATTTTCACCGGATACATAATCAGCCAGTTTTCTGAAAACTGAAATATCTGAAATATTGAAGCCCTTGTCAATAAAGCACAGGATTTCATTTGCAGCTTTTGAAACACCTTCCCGGCACTTGTCATAATATGATAAACCCCGGGTGGTTTTAACGATTTCAAAATAATCCGGATAATTTTTCAGATATTCTTCAAGGTTGTCTGAATCATCAAGAAAAACAATTGAAACTTTACGTTCTGTCTGCAAATCCGGTCTGCTTTTTATGTACTTTGACACTTTTTCTTCTGTGAATTTTCTAATTTCATCCCGCAAAAGCTTTGATTCTGATTCTTTTATTTCATATCTTTTATTTCTTACCAGCAGATTTTCAGGAATATGGATACCGTCTGCCAGGATAGCTGCATTGATTTTCATTTCATTGACAGCCACGCCGAAGTTTGAGCCTTCATATTTCAAGGTCATTTTATCAAGAATTTCTTTTGAAAAAAGGACTGCTTCACCATTGGACATTTCTGATGCAAAGTTTATCACGCTGTAATCCGGCTTTTCATACACGCCTGCGCTGTCATTGTTGATTTCTGCATCAAAAACACTCTCATCAGAATAATACCACTGTGACGGATTTTTCCTGATGTTGTCATACAGTATTTCTATAGCATTGTTTCTGAGAACCGAACCGCTGTAAACAAACATGGCATAATCAGCGTCAGTTGCAATTTTGTTTCTGTCTACAGACCAAAAATCTGTCAATTCTATTATTTTGTAATCAAAAGAACTGTCAGTCTGATTTTTCAGACTTTTCAATGTTCTGCCCAGCTGTATGTTGACATAATTGTTTATAACACATACTACTATTTTAGACTTGGTCATCTTTTGTTCCTCTATTATATAACTGCAGATTATTTTTCTGTCAGGCTTTGTATTACATCTGCTATATCCCCGACAGTATACATCTTTCTCATATCTTTTTCTGATATTTTAATATTGAAAACTGCTTCCATACTGGAGAGCAGCACCAATAAATTCATAGAATCTATATCCAAATCATCCAGAAGTTCGCTGTCTTCCGTAATCTCATCAACTTCAGAAATCTGTGATAAGATAGAAATAACTTTCTCTAATATTTCGTTATACATATACATTTTCCTTTCTCTTTATCTTTCCTGAACCAGTTTTTTCCAGCGGAGTGTCAAAATAGTTTACTTTATATATCTGACGATATTTAGGCACTGTTTCATTATAAGCCCTAACTGCTTTTTTTGCCAGTTCAGGTTTTTCTGTGTATATATCAGCACAAATGCCTTTTTTTTCATTGTAAACCATACATTCCAAAATAATATTATTTCTATAAAGCACTTCTTCCACTTCTTCCGGACTTACATTTTCTCCGTTAGGAAGAATAATGATATTTTTCTTTCTGCCGGTAATATAAAGATATCCCTCTTCATCAAAATAACCTAAATCCCCTGTATGCATCCAACCATCTATTAGCACTTTTGCTGTTTCTTCAGGCTCTTTATAATATCCTTTCATATTATACGGCCCTTTGATGACTATTTCTCCATCTTCAATAGCGAACTCTGCATCTCCATAAACTTTTCCAACAGTATTTGTACGATTGCTATCCAAAGCTCCCCATGTGCCATTTCCGGTTGTTTCTGACATTGCATATGTACTTTCCAGAACAAACCCCATATTCAACATAGCTTCAGCTGTTTCTTTTTTAAGATTTGCACCTGCCACAGTAATTTTTTTCAGATTATTCCCAAGTATTTTTTTTCGTCCTTCTTCTGTTGAAGTTATTTTCAACAATTTCAAAAGATTTTCTACCATAGCTGGAACCAACGCCATATAAGTAGGGTTAAATACCGGAATATCCAAAATCAAATATTTCAAACCTCTACCTATACAGAGTTTTTTATGATTATTAAGCAGACCTATAAGTTCAATCAACCCTGCAATATGATATCTTGGTAATGTTGAAATTGTACAATCTCTATATTCAGAATCAAAAACTTTATCCATAGCAACAATACTATGTTTAAAATTGCTAACAGTAATTTCTACTGCTTTACTTTTACCTGTTGTCCCACTGGTAAATATCAAAATCATTGTATCGTCATGCGGACGATTGAAATCGAAACTATCCAATGTAACTTCTTCTGAATATCCTTTTATTTCATCAAATTTATAATATTCACATGAAAAATCACATTTTTTAAGATTATCAATAATGTCACTGTCACCTATTACAATCGATACATCCGCTTTTTCGCACTGTGCCTGCAACATATCTTCAGGAAGCATTTGGTTTAATAAGACCATCACATTTTTGGTAATCGCAAGAGAGAAAAAAGTAACAACCCAATCATAACCGTTTACTCCTATCAACGCGACATGTTTTCCTATCACATTATTATCTCGCAATAAAGCTGCTTTTTTCAATATATCGTCAACAAACTGATGATATGTAATATCTTCTATGTTTTCTCCTTTTGAAATAGAGAACGCTATAGTGTTTTTATCTGCTTTCATAAAACTGTTTAATAAATCTGATACTATTCCATTATTTTTTGACATTTATATTTCTCCTTTTAACCTATATATTATCGGTATATAAAATTAATCCTTTTATCCATCTATTTTGTATCAATCGTCAATTTTCTCATATTTTTTAAAATGAATATTTTTTTTATAATCCGACAAGCACACCATATTATAATAATTTTTAAAGATATTTCCATAATGAAAATAACTATATCTGGTAACCATACTAATTCCTGCAATCTATACCATGGTATACACGTGGACTCAACAGAGTGTACACACATTATCCAGTAAGAATAATAACCTATATTTCCAAACATATCGCATAAAGGATTATCAATATTGCCGAAATACAATCCTGCAACCATAAGCAAAACACTTACGCATGCTGCACCTATATAGCTTAAAATCCCATGTTTGAAAACACCATCTGCCAAATTGAATTCACTGTATATACATTGCCATATCGCAAAAATTGCTATAAATACCCATATTATTCTATTATTGTTAGGAAAAGTGAAGAATTTATATTTTTTTATTAGAAATCCAACATAACAAAAGCCTGTAGCTAGAAACCCCTGTGGTATACAATAATAATTAAAATTGTGGTTCAGCAACAAAAAACCTGTAAATAGTATCAATAAAAGAGCAATATGTCTAATATACGCATTTTTTATTTTCAGCAATATATTTAAAACATTTATCGCGATAAACAATGCCAAAAAAAACCATACAGGTGTATTCCAATAAAGAGTTAATCCAAACAATTCTTTTCCGTATTTTGGTATTCCCAACAAAAAGGCTATCGTATATTTGATGGTTTCCTGTATTGCACCTAACCACCATCTGTATGATATATAGTGACACAATGGGAAAAGTAGTGTAATCACAATCATAACTTTTATATATGGGATAACAAATTCCGAAAAAGTTTTTTTCACCATCGTTTTAACTGGTCTTTCTTTAAAACCAAATCCGCTTACCAAAAAAAATACTGGCACAACTCCTGACTTCAAAAACTCTAATAGTATATTCAGTGGAAAAACTCCAGCTATATCAACATAATTATAATTGAACAACATATGTGCTATGATCACAATAGTCATTGCAAAACCTTTTATAATATTAAAACTTGCGATGTTAATTGTATCTCTTTTATTCACTTAAATTATTTCTCCTTTTAACCACTGTATAAACTCTGTCGTAATCAGATTGAAAATATTCTACTGACCAAAGAAATTGCACAATATGCTTTTATTTATTAAGTGAGTTTTATAATCTTCTTTTTTGCTCGTTGTACAGAAATTCTCTTTATTATTGTTAAGGAAACAACAAAAATTACTGTTTTTACTGATATCTCAACAAGAAAAGCCAGTGCCTGATGTTCAGCCATTGCATCGGTCAACCTGTACCATGGTATACAAATCATTTCTATACTATGAATACACATTATCCAATACGTATACATCCCTATGTTTTTAATTTTATCTATAAGTATAAAATCAATATTATTAATCCACAACCCTATTAGCATTAATACAGTACCTGAAAAAAGAGCCACAATGTAATCGATTAACCGATATATAATATTTGTGTATATTAATTTCTCATCACCATAAACGCTGTAAATTATCGTAATAGTCAACATTATTGCAAAACAATATCTTGTTCTTTTGCTTTCGTCGAGTAGTTGATATCTTTTAAGCAAATATCCCCAATAATAATACACTATTGCCGTTAATCCTTGCTGAATACAAAAATAAGTGAAATCTAATTTGTAAAATACAAATCCACTACAAAATATCAAAATGACTGCAAGTAACCTTATAATTTCTTTTTGAATTTTCAATATCATATTCAGCATATTTGTAGCTAAAAATACAGCAAGCAGAAACCACACTACTGAACAGTCATACAGTTCATAGCCGAAAACTGTTCTTCCAGATACCGGCATTCCGAATAAAAAAGTCAGGAAATATCTAAAACCTACGTTAATTGCAGAGGGCATATGTTTAAAATTAAGGTAGTGAATTACAGGAGATAAAAATGTAACTATTATACCAACCAGTATAAATGGCTTCACCAGATAGTAAAATGTCTTTTTCAGCATCGGTTTTATATCTGTTTCCTTAAAGGTGTAGCCCGCTACAATAAAAAACATTCGGTTTAATCCATTACGAAAAGGATATGCCATTAAAAACAATAATTGCAATGGTAGGATACTTTCTATATGATAACGAGGCACCATATGTCCCAGAATTATTAATAACATTGTTAATCCTTTGATAAAATTGAAACTGCCCACGCCTATTCTGTTTTTTCTGTCTGAAACTTTCATTCCTTACCTTTCCTTCACCACAATTACATGGTCTGATAATACAATATCAGCCCAGTATTTTTGCAGGTTTTTCATATTATATAATCCGCTCTGTCTAAGCAGGTTTTTTCTGAAAATGATTTTGTTGAAATAAGAGTTATAAACAAGTCTTCTTAGATTTATACGGGCAGGCAATGATGCCATATCCACAAAATCTGCAGTTGAGTCTGTATAAATCACAGTACCGCAGTCATTGTACTTGATTGTGTCTGCTGCACCCTCAAGAAAGTCTTCAGGTATTTCTGAATCAATATCTGCAAACCATATGTATTCGCCGTAACATTCGTCAAAAACAGTTCGAATAATATTGTCCGCTGAAAAATCTTCCACGGGTATATTTCTTACACGTATATCATTGTATTCCAGACCTGTATTGCCATCGTTCAGCAGGATGATATCAAGTTTCTGCAGGCTTTGCAAAGTGATGTTTTCAATATATTTTTCGATATGTGAAGTATCACATCCCGGCAAAAGAGGAATAACAACACTGATGACACCGTCATAGCAGCCATATTCTTTCATTCTTTCTCTGTACAAAAGCTGCAAATCGCGATAATCAGCAGGCAAAAAATATGTATAGTCCAGTTTAAGCAGCTCCTGTTTTACCCAGTCGATACCTCTGTCTGTTATATATGGTCTGGTCTGCCATTCAAGCAAATGAAAATATATTATTTCAAAGTTGTCTTTAACAGTCTGCAGACCTGAAGCTGAAACAGCATTGTATGCTTCCACACACAGTTTATGAATCTTCGGCAATATATTTATGGACTTGCTCTGCCCCATCAATGAGTCTGTGCGCTGAATGTAATGATAGTACATTTCCGGCAGTATAATACAACTTTCCGCATAAAGCCAGTACATAAAGGAAAACAGCAGGTCTTCTGAAAAAATTTCCCTTTCGCTAACAAATCTGAGATTGTGCTCTGTGATTATATCTTTTCTGAAAACATGATTCCACGCTTCCCAGCCCATTCTGTAATTCAGAAAATATTGCAGAAGAAATTGCATTCTTTCTTTTTCTGATGCAATTTTTAATTCCTTTGGTTTGAAGCCGATTTTCTCTATCTGTTCACCTTTCGGATTTTCCTTTATCATGCCAAAGCCCAGCCAGTCGCACTGCTTCTCTTCCATGACGGAAATGGTTTTTTCCAGAAGGACAGGGTTTATATAATCATCGCTGTCCAAAAAATATATGTACTTGCCTTGGGCGATATCCAGACCTGCATTGCGTGCAGAACTGAGACCTCCATTTGGTTTGTGAATCACTTTTATTCTGCTGTCTTTCAGCAGATATTCATCGCAGATTTTCCCACTTGAGTCAGTAGAGCCGTCGTCAACCAGAATAAGCTCAAAATCCGGCATAGTCTGTGCCAGCACAGACCCGATACACTTTTCCAAAAATGGCTCCACGTTATACACCGGCACTATTACACTGACCATTATATTTTCATTAATCATAGTTCAACTTTCTTTGATATTCTTCAATTCCAAATACTATTTCAGCTTGCTGATTTCCAGCTGCATTTCCCATATTTTCATATCCTTTTTCAAAGCAAGCTTCTCCAGTTCATCGGCCTTTGCTTTGATATTTTCATACTGGGAAAACAAATATGAATAGTCATTGTGCAGTCTTTCATAAGCAGCCTGCAATTGCTCATAATCTGTGTTCTTCAATTTCTAACCCTCTTTATAATTTTCACCAGAAACGGAAAATATCTTTTCAATATCTTCTTTATCAGATTTTTTATCTTGCGCAACACCCAAGGTATACCTTTTTTAATCAAAACTTTCAGCGGATATTTTGAAAGGTTTATACCGCTGTTATCTTCTGCGCTCTGGTTCTGCATCTCCATCAGAAACAGTTCCCCGGCCAACGGAGAAACCGTCTGAAGTGCCAGGGATGCCTGATTTCTTTTCGCTTTTGCTTCTTTATCGCTCAGTAAAAAGTCAAACTCTGCATCCAGGCAGTTTATCATATCTTTTATTCTAAAGCCGTTTTCAATTTTATTCCTGCAGTTGGCGGATGCATTTTCCCACAGCTGCTTGTCTTCAAGCAATCTGACAACAGCATCTGCGTACAGAGAAATTTCTTCCCGGCTGAAAGTCCTGTTGTCAAAATCAGCAGCTTCATCTTCTGCAAACGGAATAAGCGCACCTACCCGGCTATCTATCAGATCACCCTGGCCGCCCACATCTGCAGACACCACAGGAACCCCCATTGAGCAGGATTCATAGGCCGTAAGGGAAAGCCCCTCTTTTATACTACAGATAAGTGTGACTTTCGCATCCCTGTAATAAGGACGCACATCCTTTTTGCTGCCCAGGAAATAGATATTTTCTGAAAGTTTAAGCTGTTTCACTTTGTTTTTCAGTTCTTTTTCCTGTGGACCGCTGCCCACAACTGCAAAAGCCACATCAGGTATGCTCTGTACCACTTTTCTGGCTATTTCAATCATCAGGAACGGTCGCTTCTGTGGATGAAGACGACAGATAAACAGTACCACCGGTCTTTGTGCAGATATGTTCAGTTCTTTATAAACTGTACCGGGGTCAGCTTTGTTTCTGTCAAAATATTCTTCATCAACACCTATATGAACAGTTTTTATTGACTGTGACTGTCTGTCAAAACTGTTTACCATCACTTTTTCAGTGGCGCTGTTGCATACATAGGTTTTTTCTGTAACAGCTGCAACTGCACCACTTGTTCTGGCATAACCGCCTCTCCTCCAGTACCATTCCTCCATATGCACATAGTCCACAATCACAATGTCAGGGAAATTCTGGCGTAGCCACGGAATAAGATAATAACCATGATATGAATTGCTGACAAACAGAATATCTGTTTTTCTGCTTTTAATATAATAGCTGACAAATTCAGCATAGTCTTCTGTTGCCATAAAGTTTGGCATATTGAAAATATCCGGTGTGTATTTCCTCATTTCCTGCAGCCATTCATTCTGGCTCCGTATGGTGGTGATAACACCGATATCATATTTGTTTTTATCCAGTCCTGAAATCAGGTCCAGATTGAATTTATCTGCGCCGCCCATTTCAAGCCACGGCACAAGGAACAGCACATTTGTTTTTTCTTTCTGCCGGTAAATGCAGTTATTCCATTGGGAAAGAACAGGAGATGTCCATCCATATCCGAACTTCTGCGGATAAAGCACCGGCTGTCTTGGCTCTTTGATTTCACTGGCAATTGCATCAATCAGCTTTTTGTTGTTTGCTGCAATCTGTTTGTCATTTTTTACTATGGAGAAAACACCTGTGTCGCTTCTTCTGTACCACATAAGGTATTCGCCACCTGCCTGCACAGGAAATTTGCCTGCGCGGACAAACTTGAGCCACAGGTACCAGTCTTCATTGTAGTGTTTATATTTTTCTGTATAGCAGCCTACTTCCAGCAAATCTTTTTTTCTGATTAAGGCAGCGTGTGTAAGATGATTTTCTGTTTTCAGGAGAATCGGGTCAAATTTTTTATCCCACAGATATTCCTGCCCCTGGAAACCCAGACTGTCAGTATATGCCCAGGCTGCCTGCGGATTTTTTTCCAGCATCCACCAGCAGTATTCCACAAAGGTTGGCTCAATCAGGTCATCACCATCCAATGGAAGCACATAATCTGCTACAGATGCATTTATGCCATAGTTTCTTGCAGAGGAAATACCGCCGTTTTCTTTGTGCAGGACTCTGATTCTCGGGTCCATACGGCGGATTACATCCAGTATTTCAACATCTGCTTCATTGGTGCTGCCGTCATTGACAATTATCCATTCAAAAAAAGGAAATGTCTGGTTTAATATACAGTTGCAGGTCTGCTGAATATTTTTGCCCGCATTGTAATAGGGGGTGATAATAGACACCAATGGCTTTTCACTTTTATTTAAATTTCTGTTCCACAATACCTTGCCAGGTTCCTGGCTGAAATCAAATTCCATTTTTACCTCATATTCCTATGATTTTCTTCATCATATCTCTTCTTCGGGTTCCTGCAGGCAATAACAAATCAGCAAATTTTTTTATAGTTTTTCCTTTTATACCGGACGCCATTTTTTCTTTTTTCCGTTCTTTTATAGTGTTTTTCACCATCATATGCAGCAGTTCTTCATAAAAAACTGTTTTTCTTGCATATTTCCAGAAAAAGCGTGCCTTGTCTTCCTGCGGATTAAGCCATGGTTTCATAAACCCTGCATAGTGAATAATTTTGGCTGTATCTGCAACTGCTTTGTATTCAGCCTGCAAATCCTCCCTGGCGTGTATTATTACGTCAGAAACTCTTGTGTGGTTACAGTCAGTCAGGAAATTCCACTCCATACCAACATATCTGACTCTGTTTTCGCAGTATATATTGAGAACGTCCTGGTCGTTATATTTATAATCATTGGAGGCAAATGTAAGCCATTGCTCTATGGAATAAGCTTTTCTCATTTCGCCCATATTCAGCAGCAATACACCTGCCTGGAAATAATTCTCCGGATTTTTCATTTTCAGAACATTGTCTGAATATTCTTTTACAGCTTTGCTGGCTCCGTTTATATTGCCTGAAAATTCAATATCATACACTGCAGCCAGCATATAACCTGTAATATCTGTATCAAACAGTTCTGATATATCGGAATTGATTATCAGGTCGCAGTCCAGATACAGCACCTTGCTGAAATTGCATAGAAAATGCTGTATGATAAATCGGTAATATGTTTCCTGTGTTATATGTCCGTTGGCTGTCAGGTTGTAACTGCTTACTATCGGTGATGCATCCAGAAATCTTAAAGAAAGATTTTCAACTCCGTATGTCATTGACAACAATTCATTTTTGTTTTCATCAGTAATATCAGATTCAATCAGAAATACATCATAGTTGTATTCCGAACTGATATTGTCTATCAGTGACTGAAAACAAGCTGCAAATACAGGTACAAATGCATTATTTGCAGCAAAAACCACCGGTATATTATTTGTATCAGAGAAAGGGTGTATTTCACACTGTGTGGCCAGAGTATTATCTGAATCATTGCCGTTATACATTCTGCTCATAACACAATTCCCCTTTTTAAGTCTTTTATTTATATTTCAATTTTAAACAGTTCTAAAAACAGTTATACATAATATAGTATAGCATTTTTATTTTATAATATCAATATTATACATTTTCTGACAAAGTGATAATCTGTTGTCTTACGGGCAGACGGTGCACCTGCGGGTTGTCACTATACAAACAAAAAAGACGGGAAAATCCCGTCTTTTTTAGCTATATATTACATCATATCAGCAGCTTTTTTTCTGATGAACAGAACAACTGCCAGCAGAGAAACAGATGCAAGAGCTGTTACACCCCAGAAGCCTGCCATTGTGTTGTCAGATGTATCTGGGCTGGATGGAGCAGGTGTTGTTGAGCCTGAACCACCACCTGGTGTTGTTGTAGCACCTGGTGTAGCTGTTGGATCTGTTGTAGGATCTGTTGTAGCACCTGGTGTAGCTGTTGGATCTGTTGTAGGATCTGTTGTAGGATCTGTTGTTGGATCTGTTGTTGGATCTGTTGTTGGATCTGTTGTTGGATCTGTTGTAGGTGTAGCTGTTGGATCTGTTGTAGGTGTAGCTGTTGGATCTGTTGTAGGTGTAGCTGTTGGTGTAGCTGTAGGTGTAGCTGTTGGGCCAGCTGTAGGACCTGCTGTTGGTGCAGGTGTGCCTGTTGGTGTTGCTGTTGGTCTTACAACTGCTTCTGAACAAGCGATTGTCAGTTTGCCGCTGTCCATACCTGCAACATCGAATGGGCCGAATGCTACTGCATATACATCGTATTCGCCGCAAACGTATGCTTCTTCACCATTGATGGTGATAGTTTTTACATAAACATCACGGAGAGCCTGTTTCAGGTCCTGTTCGATAGCGATAAGTGCTTTTACCTGTTCAGCTGCGCAAGCTTCAGCGCCTTCGATAAGTGCAATAACTTTGTCAATTACTACAGCAGCTGCTGCGTCAAGGTCTTCTTTATCAATTGATTTAAGTTTTGTTTTGATATCAGCTTTGATGCATGTTTTATCTGCTTTCAGTTCTACGATTACCGCACCGATAACAACTTTAACGTTTTCAGAAATACCTGGATTAGCTTTCAGTGCTTCCAGTTCTGCAATTATAGTATCGATTGCTGCAGATACGTCATAACCTTTAACAACTTCTTCAGCTTCTTCGATTTTGCCCAGGATTTCGCCAATGATTTCTTCAATGTTGAGACCGGCTGTTTCAATTTCCCAAGCTTCTGGCATAAGGATGTTGATGTTGCCTTTGCCGTCATCTGTGATAGCAATTGTATATTTGCCGTTTGTTTCAATCATTTCTGCAACTGTGAAATCATGGCAAACACAGTCTGGATTTGCTTCGCAACCATCTTCTACGCATGTGCATTCGGAGTTTTCTGGTGTGCAGCCGCGTGATGTTTCTTTTACATCAACAACTGTTTTGCCGATAACTGTAACAACTGTAGCGTTAGCTGCTGTGTAGTACAGTTCATCAACTGTAACAGCACCTACTACATACATGCCGCTGCCTGGGATAGCAATTTTACCTTCGTTGTTTGTAAGTCTAACTGTGATGTCACCGTATTCTGCATATTTTTCAAGTGCAGCGTAAACAAATTCCAGTGCTTCTGCCAGCAGTTCTGCTTCAACAGTACCTGCTTCTGGAAGATCCAGATCAAGGCCTGCACTCATGAGTGCGTCTTTAATTGTGTTAGCATCTGTGAGAAGTTCTGCCAGTGAAAGCTGGCCGTCTGTACCCTGCAGAAGCAGGAACAGTGCGTCAAGCACAACCGAGTGAATACCACACTGTGAAAAATCAACTGTTGCAGTTGTTTTTTCCAGGTCCAGAATAAATGCAATGTGTTTTGGTTCTTTACCGTCTTCGCCTTTAATCTGCATCAGGTAGTCTTTTGTCAGCTGGTTTACATATTCACCGTGAACGATGTTGTTGCCTGTTACTGTAACTGTAGCACACTGTTTTTCAACAAGTGTCCATTCACAGTATGTGCAATCCAGGGAATGTGTGTGACCTTCTGGAATACCCAGACCTTCACAAACAGCACGACAAAGGACTGTATGTGTATGGTTTTCTGGTATGAGACATACTTTAATGTCTTCCATTTCGTTTTCTACTACCCATACGTAGCCTGGAACTTCTTCTGGTTTCACTTCTCGGCTTTCTGTTTTAACAGTATCGCCAGCAACCGGTGCAGCCTGAACGATTAATGGAATCATTGTTACAGCCATTACTATTGTCAGCAATGAAGCAAGAATGCGTTTCCATATAGATTTTGTTTCCATTTTGTTTTTCTCCTTCCAAAGAATATTTTTAATAATTATTTATTTTTAATTGATACCTCAATTAAATCCGTATTAATATAGATTGTATAAATCTATAAACAATTTTCCGACCAGTCCAGATATTCATACAATCACAATGTAAATGTATAAATATTTTAACTGATTCAACAAAAGCTATTTATTTCACAATTTTATCATAAAAGATATTTACTTCACAATTTTATCACATTTGTTTTTCTTTTTCAATATTAATGCAGTTTTTTATACCGGATTTATAAAAAAATATGCCTCCAAAAAGACCATATATTACCCCTAGATTTTTGTATAATATATTTTTTATTATGATTCTGATGATATTATACATAGTGAGTCTGACTTTTCACGATATCATTATGCAAAACACCCCTGCTCACTTTTTTTGTGAGCAGGGGTGTTTTTAAATCAGATTATTCTTCTTTTGTTTTCTTTTTCAGAATAAAGAGAACTATAAGCAGTGCGCCGGAGATAAGAGCGATGATAATCCATGTCATCCGTCCTGTATTATCACCTGTATCAGGTACTTCAAATGTTGCGGAGTAGATATTGGTGAACACCAGATTTGTGGAAGTGTATTCAGCATTGTCTGCTGTTACATTCACATCTGCTGTCAGCTGGCCGTTTTCTGCACGGAGAGTTACAACAACTGTATAAACAGTGTCGTCATACTTCATGTTGGAGTCTTTGCCTGCTTTTTCATATACCTTGTAAGTATATGTTTTGCCTATATCTTCTTCATCATATTCAAATGTATATCCTGTGATACCATTTTCATCGCTGATAAGTTTATCAGTGATTACTTTGCCGTTTTCATCTTCGATTACGAATGTAAATCCATCAACACCGTGACCAATGTTACCTTTCTGTACCAGCTGTTTCAGAATATCAACTGTTACTACAGTATCATTGTACCTGTTTGTAAAGCCAAGCAGATTTGCCTGTGCCAGTGTGTCTGTAATCTCTACATGAGCACCGCCATCTTTTACAATGTACACTCTGGCTGCCAGTTCCACTTTTGGTGTGGATACGTCATCCTGTTCTGTTACTTCAACCTTGATGTTGTATTCAGCGTTGTCGTAACCCATGATTGAGTTTGAACCTGCAACTTCTTTAAGGATGAACAGATATTCGCCTGTCTGCGTAAATGTAAGTCCGGTTGTGTTTGCTTTATCAAATATAAACAGTGCTGTGCCGTCTGCTGCTGGTGCATTGTTTACTGTAGATGAAAGCAGTGTGTCTTCGTGCCATCTGTTATTATCTATAAATGCAGTCCAGAGCTGGAATGTAAATTCGCCTGCTTTGATCTGGCGGCCTGTCTGTGAACCTGCAAGCTGTTTGATACCGCTTACCGCCACGTCTACAGGCTGTGTATTGTAGATGTTTACAAATTCGATTTCTGTTACCGGTTCAGTTGTAATTCTGCTGAAGAAAATCAGTACAGTGGATTCTGTAGCTTTTTCAATCAGGTATTCACCCGGTACAAATGTGCCGTCTACATATCTGCCTGCTGTAAGTGTGCCGTCCAGATTATCCTTGGTTTCAACTGTTACGCGGTAGATGGTATCGTCAAAGACCATTGTAGGATCAATGCCGGTTTCTTCAACCACAACGTAGTAATGTTTTACACCATCATAGCTGCCGCCGTTTGCCGCAAACTGCCGGGCAGTATTTTTGATTTTTACATCTTCAAATATAAATGTACCATCTGTTGATGTAGATGTTGCAATGGATTTTGCACCGCTTGGAATTACAAAATCTGCACCTGTTTCAAAAATATGGAATGTAAAGCTGTCTGTCTGTTTCCATTCACGATTTACAATTGTTTTGATACCGTCCAGGTCAAATGTGCCGGATACTTCGTATACGTTGTTGAAAGCAATGGCTGTATCTGTGATTGCTGCAACAGGTGTTACAACTTCGTCACCATCTTCAACTGTAACCTTGTCGATTGCAGTGATTACTGCTTCCAGTTCAGCTTCTGAAGCATGCGGACCAACATTTACTGTAATGCGATACTGGCTGTTATCGTATGTGACATTACCGTTGGCAAGATTACCTGCTTTTTCTATTGCGATAAAGTGGTATGTACCTGCCTGTGTGAACATTATGTCTTCAAATACAAACTTGTCCACATCGCCGGTTTTGCCTGTGCCGGATACTTTGTTGTTTACAGCATCCATAACCAGACTGCCCTTTGTCCATGTGTCACCGCTTACTGTTGCGTTGAACAGCTGGAAAGTAAAGTCACTGTCAAGAATTGTATGCTGTGGCAGCACCTTGATACCAGGAATATCCAGATATGCAGGGTCGAGGTGATACAGGTTATGGAATGCTGCTGCACCGCCTGTTGCATATGAAGCAGTTGCTGCTTCAAGTGTGATAACCGGTGTTGCTTTCAGCACTGTAGCACCGTCTTCAACCACATATTCCACTGTGATGTCAACTCTGTAAACAGAGCCGTCATATACCATGCCAGGCAGTTTGTTCCGTGGAACAACTTCCTTGATATAGTAGGTTTCTGTAAGTGAAATCATGTTGCCAAGGCTTATATCAGTATAGTTCAGCTCAAACTGATTTTCTGCACCTGGTGCTGTGCTGTATGTCAGTGTGTCAACAGGAGTATTCAGATCGTCAGCCTTGTACAGATTGAACTGGAATCCGTCAGCTGTAATACCAACGCCTGTTCCATCTGTAACCTGTTTTGTTACAGGAATAATCGCTGTAGCTGACTTGCTGTCATAGCTGTTGTTGAATACAATTTCATTTGTTGGGTATACAACTTCAACCAATGGTGTTGCCCACAGACCTGAGCCGGTGTCTTCCACTGTAACTTTTACATGGTAAACTGTCTGGTCATAGGTTACAGTAGGGTTGCCAAAGGATATTTCTTTTACCGCATAGTAGTAAATGCCTGCTTTGTTGTAAGGAATCTGGCCGAATGTAAACGGTGCAGTATTTGTACCGGATGTAGTTGTATGAACTGTTCTGAATGGAATTGCATCGTCAGCTACACTGTATGTATAGTCTGTCTGATACAGTGCAAATGAGAATTCATTTGGTCTGATAGTTCTTTCAACCAGGTTCTTTGTACCTGTAATTTCTGCATATGTACCTGTTGTCAGCATTGTGTAGGTATTTTCAAAATCAAGGCTTGGGCCTGCGATTTCCTTGCCGTCAAGGTAATATTTTGTGCTTGTGATTACCAGCTTGCCTGCGTTTGCGCCTGTGCCAGCATCTACAGTGAATTCCACGCCATATTCCTTGCCATCATAGCGAACATAATCCAGCTTGCCTGTGCCGCTTTCGCCGCCGCCAAATCTTTCTCTCACTGCAAAGTAGTATTTGCCTGTTTTATCAAAGGTCAGTGCATTGTTTGTATTTGCAGATCCAAATGTATATCCTGTTTTGTTGTATGCCACAGTTTCAGATTTTACAAATGAGCCTGTTGCATAGTTCATTGTGGAGTTTGTTTTGTACAGTTCGATTACAAACTCTTTATCCTGATGGATTGGCTGGCTCCATACAGGATTGCCGTCTACGTCTACAAGTGACTTGTTGCCTGCGATAACTACACTTACCGGGTCAAGACTGTAAATATTCTTGATTTCTGCAACACTTACAGGTGTTGTTTCACCCAGTTTTGTCAGAACAGCATCTGCCACCAGATTGTTATGTGTATCATAAGACAGTGTTACTGTGTATACGTATACTGTAGGGTCATATGTCATACCTGCAAGCTTGTCCTGCGGTACGATTTCCTTCAGATAATATGTGTATACATTATTATTTTTTGCCGGGTCTGCAGGGTTGTAATCTGCGTCTGTAAATGTGAACTGCTGCAGATAGTAGCCATTTTCATCTGTTGTGATAACAAGCGGATTTGCATCGCTGAAGTCAGCTTTTTTGTATACGCCTATCTGGTAGCCGTTCAATGGCAGGCTGATACCTGTGCTGTTTATTATATGTTTCTGCACAGTCAGGTCTACAGTTGCTTGTTTACCATGATATGTGTTTTCCATATCAACTGTGCCGCCAGCTGTCCATGTGATAACATTGGCTTTGATTTTCCCTGTTGTTTCATCCAGAGTCACTTCAACCTTCAGGTTGCGTTCATAGCTGTAGGTGATTGTAGGGTCACCGCCGGCTCTTTCTCTTACAACATAGTAATATGTCTTGCCTGTGTCATCAGCATCAAAAGTGATTGCGTTGAATGCGTACAGCTTGCCGCCATCTGCTGCTGTGAGATTTGCGGCTGTAACTGTCTGTGTATCAATCGGTGTCTGGCCGTCTGCCACTTTGTAGTCGGAGCCTGTTTCGTAAAGGTCAAATATAAATTCGTCTTTTGAGTTCCAATCTCTGCCTGTAAGAACTTTATTACCGTTGATGTTTACAGATACAGGTGATGGTGTGTATTTATTGTTGAATATTACAGATTTTTCATCATCCTGGTCTGCAGTCAGATTACCTTCTACTGAAACGATTTCTGCTTTCAGCTTGCCGTTACCTGCGTCAGTTACAGAAACAGTGATATAGCGCTGTGTTCTGTCATAAGCCACATTGGCTGTGTCTGCATCAGGTGCTATTTCTCTTATAATATAGTAATGTGTGCCTGTAGTTGTGTATTCGATTTCAGGGAATGTGAATACGCCGTTGGCATTATTGGTTACTGCTGTACCAATCTGCAGGCCTCTTGCCCAGCCATCTTCTGCGCTGTATGTTGCGTGATACAGTGCAAAAGAGAATTCGCCGGCTTTCAGTTTTTTGCCTGTCAGGTTTTTGCTGCCTGAAATTACCAGTTTATCTGGGTCAAGGTCATAAACGTTTGTAAATGCAAGACTTGCGCCCAGTGTCTGGCTATCTGCAGAGTTGTCAGTTACCTTGTTGCCTTCTGCATCAAATACTTCAGCTTTTACAGTCAGTTCACTGCCAGTTGCAGAAGAAGCATCCACATAATCCAGTGTGATTACCAGTCTGTAAACTGTTTCATCATACTGCATACCGCTGATTTTTTCATCTGTCAGCTCTTTGATGTAGTAGGTCAGTTTTGTTTCTTTGTGATTTACAACATCAGAATCAGTAAACTGCATTACAAATTCTGCAACGCCGTCTTCACCGGATACTGCAACATAATCTTCACCGTTCACTTTGTAAGGAACTGTGCAGTCTTCATCTGTGAATACACCAAACCTAAAACCTGATGCCAGAACTGTTGCACCTGTGTCATTGGAAATCTGTTTCAGAACAGGAATTTCCACTGCTGCATTCTGTGGATAGTAAATGTTTATAAAGTCACGGTTGCCGAAGCCTGATACAGCTTTGCCTGTTTCATCTGTAATATTTACAGTTGTAAACATTGTGCCATCACCTTTGTCAACAGCTACAACCATTACATTGTATCTTGCTTCGTCATAGGAAATTGTAGGCACATCGTCTATATATTCACGGAGAACGAAGTAGTAAGTACCTGGTGCACTGATATTCCAGCCGAATGAGAAATAACCCTGTGTGTTATTTGTGCTGGTCTGGAATGGAGTTGCTGATGTTTCTTTGAAGCTGGAATTTGCTTCAAACAGATAGAACTTGAATTCTTTGCCTTCCAAGTCTTTTGCGTTGCCATACTGGTCTGTATAGAACTTATGGCCTTTGATTTCAACAGGGGCAGGAGTCAGTGTATATGTATTTGCAAATACAGGTTTTGTACCTTCTGCCATTTCGTTGCCGTTGGAATCAAGGTAAATTACTCTTGCCTTGAGTGCGCCCAGACCATCGTCATATACTGCCACTTTTACATATTTGAGTGACTTGTCATATGCAACGCCGCCTTTGCCTTCATCAACTTCCTTGATTGCAAAGAAGAATTCATCGCCTGCTTTTGGTGTGTCGCTTTCATTATAAAGGGCAATATCAGCAAATCTGATAACACCCTGGTTGGCTGTGTTGCCCACAGTCATAAGCGGTGCTGCACCGTCAGGAATAGCTGCGTTAAAGCCTGTTACGCTGTAAAGCTGGAAATGGAAATCATTTTCAAGCAGTGCTCTGCCATCCAGAGATTTTGTTGCTTCAATAGTTACTGTTGGATTGCCTGTAGCTTTGTAAGTGTTTGTAAAGGCTGCTGTAAGGTTTTCTACATTGCCGCCGCCAACTTTTACCATTGTGGCTGTCCGTTCAAGGTCACCGCTTGTACCAACATGAACGCTGATAGTTACCCAATATTCAGCAGGGTCGTAGGAAACACCATTGATTGTATGGCCGCCATTTTCTTCTTTGAGAACAGCGTAGTATGTGCCTACCTTGCTGATATTGATTTCTTCTATCATCAATGTGGCTGTTGTCTGTACTGCGCCTGCGGCATCAGTAAAGTCAGCTATTGTAATTGTGCGCTGACTGGCTGGAGAAAGGCCTGCTGTATTAAATGTAGAAGTTGTTTCATAAAGGCTGAAAACAAATTCATCAGTGTCGTTTATTGCTCGGCCATTGAATGTTTTGGAAATTGTAATCGGCACAGAAAGCTCTGCAGGTGGCTGAAGATTGTACAGGTTTGTGAATACTGCCTGTGTTGTCTGTGTGTTTGCAACATTACCTGCATCATCTGTGATAAGTGTGTATTCCACATCTGTGTGCATTTCAAACTTACCATCACCCAAGTCTTTTGCAGAAACTGTTACAGCAACCTGGTAAACAGCAGGAGTGTACTGCATATTAGGAATAGTGTCTGTTGGCACCAGTTCCTTGATATAATATGTGTGTACTTTTGTGTAAGTATTCTGTGTGTTTTCTGTGTTTGCAACTGTCAATGGCTGAACTGTGCCCAGTTTTGTAACCTGTTCACGGTCTGCCAGGCCCATAGTTGTAAAGCCGATTGTTGCTGTATTGCTCATTGGCTCAACACTTGGTTCACCGCTTGGTTCAACGCTTGGCTCAGCACTTGGATCACCGCTTGGCTCAGCACTTGGATCACCGCTTGGCTCAGCACTTGGCTCAGCACTTGGTTCAACGCTTGGTTCAACGCTTGGCTCAACACTTGGCTCAGCGCTTGGCTCAACTGTTTCTTCAACGGCCTGCTGTCTTTCCAGCATAAATGCCCGCACCAGTTCCTGTGCGTCTAAATGAGTATAGTTCAGAACATATTTTGCGTTACCTGTTGCGTCTGCCTTGAGGATAACATCTTCATTGTTGGCATCTTTAAGTGGTTCTGTACATTCAGGGTTTGTGAAAACACCAAATGTGAAATGTGTGTAGTCCACAGGTGCATTTGCAGGGTTTGTAATATTTTTCTTTACTATAATTTCAGCGGATGTTTTACCTTCTGCGCTGTATGTGTTTGTAAATGGCATCCGGATTGAATATGATACATTATTATCTGTAACAGTTTTATCTATTTTAGTGTTTTCACTGCCACTTATAACATCAGCAATTTCCAGAACACCATCCATATCATTATCTGTTACAACCACACCGAATACGTATTCTGCAGGGTCGTAAGTAATACCTGCGATAGGGTTATCATCAACTTCAACTGTTTTGTACCAGTATGTACCGATAGTTGAGAATGATTCTGTAATTTCAAATTTGAACTGACGTGTTACATTGTCAACTTTTGTATAAGTGTTGCCTGCCAGTTCTTCAGATGTATATTTGCTTACATCTGATTTTATAACTTTAAACTTGTTTGTAGGAATCCAGCCACCCTGACCATCGTTCTGAGTCTGATCCCATTTTTCCATTGTGTACTTGAATTCATCACTTTCAAGCCAGCCTTCAGGTGTACGCCCAGTCAGCTTTTTAGTGATAATATGCCACAGTTCAAAATTCTGTTTGTCAATTTGCTTGGCTGTATAATCATTTACCACACCTGCTGTAACAATGGCATCGCCCACGATAGCGCCTGTCTGCTGGCCGTTGGAGGTAAAGCCTGCAGGCAGTTTTTCACTGTCTTCATAAACTCTGTATTCTGTGCCTGTTGGCAGGTCAGTTATAGTCACTGACTGGCCATGTGCAAGCAGGAAAACTACTTTGCCATCAGCATCAGTTGTATATGATGTGCCTGCTGGTGCAGCTGGTGTTGTGGAAAGAGTCTGGTTGGCGTAGCCTTCCAGTTCCACAGTGATTTCAAACAGTTTGTCGGATGGAATTGTATAGTCCGCACCGTATGGGTGAGTAACTGTTTTTGTAACTGTCAGATCACCCTTGATACCTTTGCGCACGTTCACAGCTTCCACAGAGTTGATTTTGTTCCGTGTAACTGTACCTTTGCCGCCATCAGTGATGCGGTCAAGAACATAATCCTGATGTGACTGTTCTGTAATTGTATATTCAGCGCCTGCTGGCAGACCTGTGATATACACTGACTGGCCGTTTGCCAATGTAACAGTGATTGTCTTTTTGTCTGCGGATACTGTGTATTCCACATTGTTGTAATCCACGTCTGTCACTTTCAGTGTGCCAGTGTTTACAGCGTTGGCAAATGTGATGTCAAATACAAAGCCATCTGATTTTGTACCCGGTTCAAAACCTTCGATAGTTTTTGTCAGTCTGATACCCTGGCCAGGATAAACTACCAGTTTACCATTGTTGCCCAGGAAGGTATGCACTGCGTAGCCATCTGCTGTTTTGATTACAGGATAGTCAACATTAGGCAGTGTGCCAGTTTTGTTTTCATCTTTTTCAACAGCGTCACGTGCCATATTGCGATAGGCAGTGCCCATTGGGATGTACCAGCTGCCATCTGCTGCTCTTTCAGCATTGGCCAGTACATCTGCGCTGATGTTATGTGTGTATTTTGTTACAGAGGCATTTGTTGTGCCGTCTGTACCTACTACGGCGTATTTATAGTTAATAAAACCATTTCCGGATGGTTTTGTGGCGCCTGTATATTTGGTGCCATCTGCATTATAAATAACTGTATCCTCTGTATAGTAGTATCTTTCATTTTCTACTGATGGGTTATAATGAGCCACCGTAGCTTTTTTACCGTCAGGTGTCAGTTCTGTAAGGCCTTTACCTTCGCCCCAACGGTTGGAATAAAATGCATAACCACCATCACCTGTAGGGTGTTTGTGTTCTGCCGCTGCCATCACTTCCTCAAGATTTGCAGGGTTCAGGTCTTCCGTGAGACCAACTTCGTACAGAAGTCTGATAGGTGATGTATCTTCGAGATTTGATGTCAGTTTGATACCTGAAACAGTTTCATCCAGTTTTGTGCCAGGCAGTGTAACTTTGTACTGTACCATTGGCACCAGGGATGCCGGTATACGGAATGTTACAGTCTGATGGCCTGTGTCAACATCTGTGAATACATTTGCAACGATGTGCAGCATTTCACAGTTGTCCAGGTTAGAGCCTGTGTCCACGATTTCACCCTGGAAGAGATAGCTTGTGCCCAGATATTTTGTGCCTGCAGGCCAGCTTTCTTCTGTGTGGCTGTCCAGGCGGAAGCCCAGATTTTCATTTTCTGCAGAAACATAATATTTAATCCGGTTGTGGTAAACGCCGTTGTCGTCTACGCCAATCTGACCATTCTGCCATGCGCTGCGCAGCAGGCTGATAGCCTGGTCATTTGTAACATTGAGACGTTCAGCCAGACTGTAAACCAGTTCCCAGCCGTATTCTGTCCATGTGGTCAGGTTGCCGTATTCGCCATTGTTTACAGCTTTTACAAAATCTTCGCCTGAATACAGTGTGCCGCCCAACTCAATACCATGAACATTTTTCACTTCCATAAATTCGCCCAGCTCGTCAACGATGGAAACATAGCCGTCCATTGTGTAATTGCCGGAAGAAACAAGTGTTGGATAGTACTGTGACTGAAGAATGATTTCTTCAACGATTTTTTCAAATGCCTCAACCATCTCTGTAGCATTGCTTGCAGGGAAGTATCTGTCTACATAGTAGCGGTTGTCATACAGTTCCTGGCCTTCTGTCAGGGTTGTCAGTTTATTGACATCCTTGCCTTCATAAGTACACAGTTTTGTATCTGTAGCCGCGTCTTTGTATGTTTCCCAATAGCCGTTTACTTTTGTGGCAACGCTGGACTGATTGAGAGTAGGGTTCAGCAGCTGTGGTGCGTAGTTACCTGTTACACCCAGACCCAATGTGTAGAACAATGGTGTTCTGCCGTAATGTTCTTCCATCTTTGTGCGTGCATATGCAGCAGTAAGCTGGGACATAAAAATTACTTCTTCATTGGTTGTGTAGCTGCTGTTGCTGTTGTTTTTGTTGCCCTGAACAGGTGCAAGATAATTTGAACTGCCGTATGTAGGGTCACCGTCAGTCATAAGTACCATTACAGGAATACGTTTTGTACCACCCTGGATATTGCCTGTTGCAATTTCAGTATCAGTAATTTTCATAAATTCCTGCAAGCCGTGGTATATACCGGCCTGTGTGTATGTACCACTTTGACCTGTAACGCTCTTGCTTACACTGTTGCCAGAACTGTCTTTAACAGCGTTGCTTCTTACACTGATAGTACGTCCACTGATTGTGAGATACGGATAATCAGCATCGTTGCTGGTTGTGGTGTATCTGTCAATAGACAGCAGTGTGTTCATTGAGCCGTTGTATGTAACAATACCAACACGGTTGTAGTTGTTTGTTGCATACAGTTCCTTGATGGCAGCGTTTGCTGCCTTTGTCATCTGCACCAGGTCATTGTCAGACATACTGTTGGACATATCCAGTACAAGAACTGTATCTGTAGGGATATGGGTATAGCCTACAATTTCCTTTGTGGCAGAAAGAGCTGAAAGTGAAATAAGGAAGTTGTCACCTGCAGCTGTTGTGGCTTCGTCAAGGAAAGAGAAATCAGATTTCGCATCAGAACCAGTTGCATAAACGGATTTGTCTGTCCAGATAACGCCCGCATATTCTGTGCTGATATTACCGGAACCATCAGTACCAAAATATGTCTTCCAGCCGTCAATTGTGCTGTTGTCTGCTACTTTGCCTGTTACATCAAGGGATGTGGCCGCAAATACTTCCAGCGGCAGCATACCAAATGTGATTGCAAATGCAAGCACCAAAGACGTAAGCCTTTTAAAAATAGTGTTTTCCTTCGCCAAAACTATTACCTCCTGTCTTAGCTTTATATATTGATAGTAATATGTAATATTTTTATACAATACTTAAAATTCTCGCTATAGTATCTGTAACATATTGCTATAACATACCTGTTTGCCATGGATCCCTGGCCTGCTATGGACCCATGCAGATTATGAAAAAATGCTTTGTACGGCAAAAAATTCTTACCGAAATCAACCGGTAAGAATCTTATCGTTGTAACGTATATTTATATGGCGCCCTGCCTCACATATGTGTGGGGCCTGAAGTGTCAGTCTGGTTTAATTGTAATATCCTCGCTGTTTAACCTCGTAATCCATTTTCTTTTCGCCGGTCAGACTATTATAACTGCGTTATATCAGCAACAATTTTTTCTTTTTTATTATAGCATATTATGGCATAAATTCAATAAATTTCCATCTATTTTTTTACTGTAATTTTTGCATTAATATTTATCCATATATTGTAAGATTTGTATAAAAACCTGTGATTTTATTGAATTATAGAAATATTGGATGATATAATTAAGCTATGTAAATTATACGTAAAATGATGACAGGGAATATACAAAATGAGACTTAATCTTAATTTGAACAGTAAGCACAGGAACAACTGAACAGCCTGCTGCAGCGTGAAAAAGCCCGGCTGGAAAAAGAAGGCAGACCTGTATACAACAGATATACAGAGTCTGCACTTGGCCTTGTGCAGGAGACCCCGAAGCCACATACAATCTGATTGAACTGAAACACAACAAAAAAGAAAACCGTATGCTTTATCTGATGAGAGCCAGCATACTGGGCTATGCCAAGGCCTATGCAGACCTTTCCTCTGATGCATTTTCAAACTATTTTCCTGATGAACATAGGATTCAAATGCGCGAAACTGCAACAGGTGCGGGTGCAAAACTGCCGTCTTATATTTCCTATTTCGATAAAAAAGAATTTAATGATGCGCTGTCGATTAATGAACATTCTGTAAAATATAGATAATGGATAAGCCAATTCCTGTTAATAATATTGTATTTTATTAGCAAATTTGATAGAATAAAGAAATATATGAAAGATTATCAAAGCTGAATAATCATACAGCAACCCAGACCAGTGTTGTATGTGATTATATCCGGCTTTTTATTGTAAGTACTGCAAGTTGAGGTATAACATTGACAGTTCTGTTCCCTGTATTGATACTAAATCTGGCAAGCACAGCCATTAAAAACAAACTGAAAACTGATGGAATGATGGCATATTTCATTCTGCTTATGTTTTCACTGAATATATTGTATTTTGCCGCTTTGACCAACCTGCTTAAACCAGCGGCTGTTTTGATTTATTCTGTTTTGTCTGTGGCTGTTGCGGCAGATTTTTTCAGAAAAAGCAAAAATAAAAAAACACCGGATAAAAACAAAACTGATATTTATCTGGTGCTCCACAATATAAGCTGTGTGGTATTTGCACTGATTTTCACCATAAAGAAACCGGTGTTGTACTACTGGGATGAAATAAACATATGGGGGCCGTCTGCAAAGGCAATCAAACTGTTTGACAGGCTTTATTCCATAGGCATCAACCCCGTTACAAATGACAGGAATTATCCGGCAGGCAGCGCACTGCTGAACTACTTTTTCAGCTTTTTTGACGCTGAATATAAAGAGTATGTACTGCTGCTTTCCTATGCATTTCTGTTTCTGGCCTGCTTTGCTGTGGCAGCATCTGTTGTATATAAAGCAACCAGAAATCACACTGTTGCCATAGGAACATATTTCCTGTTGCTGCTCAGCCCGTTTATGGCCGGCAACCATATGCCTGCAGCAAATTATTCCAGCATCTCATACGCTTACGGTACAAGTATGGTGGATTTCAATCTGGCTGTGGTCTTTATGGCTGTGATTGCAGTTTATCTTGGTGCCAGAAACAGCAGATGGTATCTGCTGCCGCTGATATATCTTGTGACGATAAAGAAAAACGGCATATTCTTTGCTTTGCTGGCTTTCTGCGTAATCAGCTGTTTTGAATTGTTCACCTGCAGGCTGAAAGAATGGAAATTCAGAAAAGCGATAATCAATGTATGCCTTACACTGCTGGTACCGCTAATTGCATACGGTGCGTGGTTTGTTCACCTGGATGTATACGAAACACCTGTCCAGCCGGCAATATACAATCTGAAGGATGAGCGGAAAGCGGAAGTCCGGCCGGCAGCTTACACAGAAGCTGTAATTGAACCGGTAAAAATGAAACAGGCAGCACCAGTTGAGCCGACTGTAAAATCCATATTTATCCCATCACTGAGAACAGAAAGATACAATGAAATACTGGATGAAATGTCCTGGTATTTTATGAACAACAAGGAAATTGTCTGCATAAAGGACATTTATCTTATTGCAGGGCTGTTTATTCTGGGGATTGCTGCGGCACTGGCCAGAAAAAAAGGTGAAAGGCTTGCTGCCCTGCTTGTGGCCTGTGGCCTGACTGCAGGATGTTATGTGTACAATCTTGTAATCGGCTATCAGATGCAGTTCTACAACGATATGATGGTTGAGTACCCAAGATATATGCTCAGCTACTATTTTGGCTGGGTGTATGTGATTGTACTGATGTTTGTTCTGGCGCCGGGAATAAAAGACCAGCTGAAAAAAATATTTGTCACAGCTATTCTGGTTTTTATGGTGTTCAACATCTATTCCACAGGGTTGGACTACACAGTGATAGACGGGCCGCAAAACGCATCGGCCTGGCGGAGAGCGGTGTCTGAAAAGACTGCAGCTGTAAACACAGTGCTGACAAAGGACGACAGAGTGTATCTGGTGTATAAAGACCAGGATGTTATCACATATATCCGGTACAGGTACAATATGCTGCCGGCATTGGTAAGCGTTGACACCAGAGCAACCGGCATTGATTTTTCCATCAACTTCAGGGAGAGAATTGACTACACCAGTGACAGGCAGTATTACCACGTTGCATCTCCTGAAAAATTCGCCCTTGTTATGAATGATTATTTTGACTATGTTTATGTAATTGAACCTGATGAAGAGTTTTACAATTCATATTCGCAGCTGTTTTCAGACGGTATGACAGCGGGAACACTTTATAAGGTGACAGGACAGGAAGTTCCTATGCAGGCGGTAGTGATATGATGAAAAAAATAAAAAATTATATCTCCGGCAGTCCCCTGAACAGACTGGTGGCTGTGTATATCCTGTGCACAGCCTGCTTCCTGGTATTCCATACGGGTTATGGAATTATAAACGCCTGTGGGTACGCCACCGGAAAATATGCCCGGACAAATCTAACTCTGGATGATTTTGAGATAAAAGATGGCGAAATACCACAGGATATGATACTTATCAACCGGTCTGATGACACACAGCTTATTTATACAGGGGATGTGCGAAACCTGACTGTCAGATGCACATTTTCCGAAAACCCGGGTGAGTTTATCTGTTTTTACAACAAATCCGGGGATTACGCATTTGGCACTGACAAAATGGAATATGCAAAAGTGTATGATGGCGGTTATGTGTTTGAGTTTCCTCTGGGCACAAAGCAGATTCGTCTGGATACAGGCATTTTCCCTTCAACCACCACCGTGTTTGAAGAAATAACAGTGAACAAGCCATCAGTTTACACACTTACAGGTTTATCTGCAGGAGATTTGTTCAGTCTCCTGGTTTTACCAGCCTGCTGTTTTATGATTATTGAAACAATATGGCCTGTGGTTTTTAAAAAGAAAAAGTAAATTTACAGAAAGGGGTATATATATGATTAAAAAGAATCAGCGAATAATCAACATCTGCAATATGATTTCAGATGGAATAATCATATTTTTCTCTTATTATATCTCCCTTTTCATACGCCTTATTGTTTTCCACGGAACAACAACGCTGCCGTTATGGCGTTTTCCGTATTCGTTGCGGATTGCAGTATTCAGTGTAGCAGTTGTATTCGTGTATTATGTTCTGAAAATGTACGGTTCTTACAGGTTTAAGGCTGTGGGCAGTGAAAATTCCACAATCCTGATGATAAACGGCTTTTCCATAATCACTTTTACTGCCATACTGTTTACAACCCGTATTGAAAATTTCCCCAGAAGTATTCTGTTTATTTACTGGGTTGTGTCCAGTACCCTGATAATATTGAAACGCTTAACCGTAAGAAAAACACTTCATTTTTTCCGCAGGCTGGGGTATAACCAGAAGCACATAATCATTGTGGGAAACGGGCATCACGCTTTCCAGTATATAGAAGATATTATGAACAACCCACATCTGGGTATCACAATAGACGGTTATGTGAGCAAATACGAAAAAGAAGGTCTGGGAAAAAGCCTGGGCGCATACGAAGACCTGGAAAGAATACTGCAGGAATATGATATTGATGAACTGATTGTGGCACTGGAGCCACACGAAATCAAATTTATGAAAGAGATAATTGCCTGTGCTGATAAAGAGGGCATACGCATCAGTCTTATTCCGTTTTTCAACGATTATTTCCCAAGCCATGTGCGAATGGAAAAAATCGGCAATTCAAAGCTGATAGATATGCGCGCCACCCCGCTGGACAATATTATGAGCGCTTTTATAAAAAGAACTATAGATATTGTGGGGGCAAGTATACGGATTATCCTTTTCGGCCCTGTTATGATTTTGACTGCAATTGGTGTAAAGCTGTCCAGCCCCGGACCTGTTTTATTCAGGCAGGAAAGAATAGGTCTTGATAAAAAGACCTTTGAAATGCTGAAATTCCGCAGTATGAGAATAAACGATGAAGAATCAACAGGCTGGAGCACCAACAGTGACCCAAGGAAAACCCGTTTTGGCAGTATAATAAGAAAATTCTCTATAGATGAGCTTCCACAGTTTTTCAATGTGCTTAAAGGCGATATGAGCCTTGTGGGACCGCGTCCTGAAATTCCTCATTATGTGCACCAGTTCAAAGAGAACGTTCCCCTGTATCTTGTAAGACAGCAAGTAAGACCGGGAATTACCGGCTGGGCACAGGTAAACGGATTCCGCGGTGACACAAGTATAGAAGAAAGGGTCAGGTACGATATCTGGTATATAGAAAACTGGAGTCTCTGGCTGGATATAAAAATTCTGTTCAGAACCGCGTTTGGCGGGTGGATAAACAACGAAGAAATAGAAACCCGCAGGAAGGATACAAAAAAGTAAAGTGGATATAAAAGTAATTGTTGCAATACATAAATTATATCGTATTCCCGAAGATGATATGTATCTTCCTGTACATGTGGGCAGAGAGATTAATCCGGATGAAAACATTTCAGCTGAATATACAGGTGACAACACTGGAGACAATATCAGCAAAAAAAACAAGAATTACTGCGAACTGACTGCATTGTACTGGGCGTGGAAAAATCTGGATTATGAATATCTGGGGCTTGTGCACTATCGCCGCCATTTCAGAGGAATGGCCGGAAATGATAAATGGAACAGTATACTGCCAAAACAACAAGCAGAACAGCTGTTGCAAAAATATGATACAATTGTTCCGAAAAAAAGAAATTATTTCATTGAATCTACATATGACCAGTATGTTCACGCACATAACCGGCAGGACCTGGACAAGACAAGAGAAATAATACGGGAAAATTATCCGGAATATATCCCTGCCTGGGAAAAGGTTATGAAAAGTACATCCGGCCACAGATTCAATATGTTTATTATGAAAAAGGAAGTGGCAGACAGATATTTTGAATGGCTGTTTGATATTCTTTTCAGGCTGGAAGCTGTGCTGGATATTTCCGGCTATTCAGATTACGACCGGAGAGTGTTTGGCTTTGTGGCTGAACGTCTGTTTGATGTATGGCTGATTACCAACAATGTACACTACACAGAACTGCCTGTAATCAATATGGAAAAGGTAAACTGGCCTGCAAAGATACGGAATTTTTTGAAAAGAAAGTTTATCGGTAAGCAGTAAACAAAACCAAGGGGGTGTTACAACTGAATAACGTGGTTGCGGTTGTTGTAACATATAACCGCCTTGAATTGCTGAAAAAATGTATCGAATCCCTGGAAAATCAGCTGTACAGCTGTGACATTATGGTAATCGACAACCATTCCACAGATGGTACAGGCCTGTGGGTGCAGAATTATATGGCAGACGGGCACAATATCCTGTATTTCAATACAGGTGCAAACATTGGTGGTGCAGGCGGATTCAATTATGGTATGCGCAAAGCTGCAGAACTGGGATATGATTATGTCTGGATTATGGATGATGACTGTATTCCATACCCTGACAGTCTTGAAAAACTGATGGAGGCCGACAGATTTTTAGGCGGCGGTAAAAAATACGGTTTTCTTTCCAGTATGGTATTGTGGAAAGACGGCAGTCCCTGTGTGATGAACAGGCAGAAATTCAGCAGACAGGCCGCACCTGACAGCAACTATGAAGAAAAGGGTCTGAAACTGATAACACAGGCAACCTTTGTCTCCTTGCTTATACCTGTGAATACAATTATCAGGGCAGGACTTCCTGTAAAAGAATTTTTTATCTGGGGCGATGATATTGAATATACACGCCGTGTTTCTGTCCGTATGAATATGCCATCCTATCTGGCAGAAAACAGCAAAGTGTTACACGCAATGGCAGTAAATACAGGCAGCAACATTGCCACAGATATACCCGAAAGAATTGACAGGTATAACTATGCTTTCAGAAATGAAAATTATTTATACCGCAAGGAAGGAATAAAAGGTTTTTGCTACTATATTGCCAAATGCGGTTTCAATATACTGAAAATTCTGTTTAAAGCAAAGGATAACCGCATCAGGCGCTGCAGCGTAATAATCAGATGTATGCTGGGTGGATTGTTTTTCAATCCACCTGTAGAAAAAATATAATAAATCAGAAGATGAGCCCGGCTATGTACGGGCTCATAATTTTTTGAAAATTTTTGATTATTACTATAAAAAGATACCCCCGGAAATCTACAGATTCCGGGGGTATTTCTTATTATTTACTTTATGGCGTTACCACATAAACCTCTATACTCTGGACATCCTTTTCAAAGTTTGCCTGAATTACATAGTGGTAATCCTCGCTCACTGCCAGTGAAAGGCCGCTTTCCAGGGCATAATTTTCGCTGTAAAGAATCTCACCATTATTATCAACGTTGTATACTGTCAGGCTTTCTGCTTTCCGCGGAATATGCAGGTCCACATTTACACTTGCAGTTTCACTTACCAGGAAATATGCCTGTGTATCTTTGTTCATCAGCACCTCATAGTTGCTGCTTTCTTCAATTCGCAGATTGTTGCCGTTCGTTTTCAGCACAAACAAGCTGTACAGCACAATCACCACCAATACGCCTATTCTGAAAAATTTATTGCCTTTTATCAGTTCCACAGGCTTGAGATAGCTTATGTATTCTTCCAGTTTTTCAAATTTGCCGAAGATTGTTTTGCCATAGGCGTCATCTTTTTCTTCCTGTGTGAATTTATTGCCGCAGGCCTGACAATAGTCAGCTTTCAGCAGGTTTTCTGTATTACATTTTTTACAAAGCATATTATATTACTCCTCAGTAAATTTCACTGTACAAAACAGTGTCTTCTGCCACATACCATTCGCCGTCTATTTCCACGCAGGTGATACAGTATTTTCTTTCAGCAAGCTTCCGGTAATCGTTGTTTATATCATATATTGACTGTGTTGCCACATATTCTGCCACAGTGTATCCGTCCGAACGAAGAACAGGAGAAATCGGGTTGCTGAACTCATCCGTTGCAGTGACAATATCGTACAGGGTTTCAGAATGTCTTTCCTCTGAGGGGTGAAACGGAGTATTCCGGGTATAATCCAGTTGAGACTGTACATCATATCCCAGATCTTCAGGCAGGGCAAATCCGCCGTTGAACACTATTTCTGTGTAATAGTTGGCTGCCTCATAAACTTCACTTATATCAACATCTGTGATTTCAGGCAGGTCTGCTGTCTGCTGTGAGTTTTCTTCATTCTGCGGCAGGTCTATGTTTTCTGTCAGCAATAATCTGTCTTCAGCCACCAGCCACTGACCATCAACCAGTACAGCTACCACAATATAACTATAACTTGTCACAACGCCACCGTCACTGTCTTCAAAATGTGTCTCAACCAGACATTCACCTACAGTGTATCCATCAGCAGTAAGCCGGCGTGCAATATCTGTCTGATGTGAATACGGGTTGAATTCTGTGCGGTGTTTTGTGCCATGTTGGTTTGTACCTTCCAATTCTGCATCCAGATTAGTACTCAACTGGTGAACCCCATTATATCCATAAGATGCAGGCAGGCGGTATTTGTCCGGATTTGGTGTAACCGGGTTGCCGGAAGCATCTCTCATCTGTGTGCTGAGCGCTTCAAGTTCATAAGAAGATATAAGTGCGTGAACTGCACTGTTGTATTCCTGTGGATATTCTTCCTGACCAGAGTTGTTTATATTTTGTTCATAGCCACTGCCCATAGCGGCAAGATAAACTTCCATCTCCCGGCTGTTCATTTCTGTTATATGGGAATCGCCTGCAAAGGCTGTCAGCGCCACCGCAGAGATAAATGAAATAGTCAGCGCTGTGCCGTAAAGGTGTGAAAGCAGAAAGTTTTTCAGTGCTTCATATAGAGAATCCTCTGCACTTCCTTTGAATTTGTCTTTTGTTCGTTTCAGAAGAAAGTCTATCAACTGATTTTCTTTAGGGTTCAGGTCTTTACCACATCTTACGCAGAATTTAGCCTGCCCGCTGTTCTGGGCACCACAGTAAATACAATATTTTTTGTCCATAGTATACCTTGTCTCTTTTATATTTTTCGTTTTGCCTTGATTATTATTTTATCATAACATGAAGCAAAATGGTAGATTTTGACTAAATTTTTATTAAAAATATTTATCTGTATAACCAACATATCCTGTCCGCCACTGCACGTTTGGTATAATATTAAAATATAATCTTTATTTGCGGTATGGTGAACCCGTCCACTACGCATTAAGTAAAACCTTGCTTTACAAAAAATCGCCATACAACAAAACCTCCCTTTTAAGGGAGGTTTTTGGTTATGGTTATGTAATTATTTGTCAAGACCAACGATTGGCAGTTTTTCAGTTGTGAATGTTTCTGTTTTCTGCATTGAATCCTGGAATGCAATGTAGGATTCTTTTGTCATGATTGGTTCATAGTCAGCGATATTTTCTTTAGCAGCTGCAGCGCCGTCTTTCATAAGACGGTATGCTGTAAGAGCAAAGATTTTTGCTGTAACAACGTATGCAAGGTAAGGGTCTGAAACAACAAGGTCAGGACCGTGGATTGTACCTTCTACGCCGCCTGTGTTGAAGTGAACCAGAGGCATAAGGCAGGAAACATCACCGAAGTCGTCAGAGCCTGTGCCGTGGCCTTCGCTGTCAATCTGATTTGTGTATTTGCCTTCTGCTTTGATTTCATCCAAAACAGACTGAAGAACTTCTGTATGTGGGTTAGCCATCTGAGACATATAGCCTGCCATTGTTTCGATTGTTACATCACAGCCTGTTGCCATAGCAGCAGCTTTGAAGGAACGGTCTACTTTGTCAGATGCGTTTTTGTATGCCTCAGGTGTTTTACCGCGTGTGCAGTACTGCATTACAACTTCGTCAGCAATAATGTTTACAGCAGAGCCGCCATTGGAGATAAAGCCGTGGCAACGAACAGAGTCTTCATCGCGGAAGGATTCCTGCTGGAGAGCAATGTTTACCAGAGCAGCTGTTGCAGCGTTGAGAGCGTCAATACCATGGTGTGGCATACCTGCTGCGTGTGCGCTGCGGCCTTTGAATGTAACTGTTTTGTTTACAAAGCCGTTGGATGTGGAGTTGATAATACCCATGTCAAGACCTGTAGATGAGTGGTGACCCATAGAAATATCGATATCATCAAATGCGCCGATACGGATAAGTTCACATTTGCCGCCGCCGTAGCCCAGTTTGCCTTCTTTCATCATCTGGTTTTTCCATGTGATGTCTACAAATTCTTCTGCAGGTACTGCAAAGAAGCAGATGTTGCCGCCCATAGCAGCTTTTACTTCAGGGTCTGTCAGTGCCATAGCAGCACCAACAACACCTGTCAGCTGTGCGTGGTGACCACAGGAGTGGGAAACACCATTGTAAGCGTCTGGATGGTTAGGAATTGGCAGACCATCCATTTCGCCGATAATAGCAAGTGTAGGACCTTCTGTACTGCCTTTTTCGTGCAGGTAGGATTTTACACCTGTGAAAGCCAGACCTGTTTCACTGTCAAGGCCCAGTTTTGCCATTTCTTCCACAAATTTGCCGCTGGTTCTTACTTCTTTGTAACCCAGTTCAGCGTGGTTCCAGATGTCTGTACCAAATGCGATAATTTCTTCTGCTTTCTTGTCGATAATTTCAACAATTTTTTGTTCGATTCTGTCTAACATAATCTTTTCCTCTCTCTATATTTATGCAGAATTTGCTTATAAATAAGCAATCAATAAATTCAGTATACTCCTGTTTTTATGGTTTGTAAAGTATAAATTTGCATATATAAAAACAACTCCTGCATAAACAGGAGTTGCAATATATTACTTGTTCATTACATCATAAACTTTCTGTGCGGAAAGCAACACTGCAGCGCGGGATGCTGCAAATGTGGTGCCACCCTGCATATAGGCTATGTATGGGTCGCGCAGAGGTGCGTCACAGGACAGTTCAATGGATGAGCCCATTGTAAAAGCACCTGCAGCCATAATAATCTGGCTGTCATAACCCGGCATATCCCCCGGCTCCGGAGCGGCATAGCTGTCTATAGGGCTGCCTGCCTGGATACCGCGGCAGATAGCAATAACGTTTTCCGGTGTGTTGGCACAGATGGAAGTGATGATATCGTTTCTGTCCTCCATATAGCGCGGCTCTGTTTCAAAGCCCATTTTTTCATACAGACAGGATGCATAAATGCTTGTCTTCAGGGCGTTGGCTGTAATCATTGGTGCGTGGTAAACACCCAGATACATTTCTCTCATAACATCAAGAGAACAGCCGATTTCCCTGCCTGTACCCGGTGATGTAAGGCGATGACCGCACATTTCCACCAGGTCGTGTCTGCCGGCTATATAGCCGCCTGTAGGTGCAATACCACCGCCCGGGTTTTTGATAAGTGAACCCATAATCAGGTCTGCACCATATGCCAGAGGTTCTTCTGTATGGGTGTATTCCCCATAGCAGTTGTCCACCATAACAATAATGTCCGGATTTACAGATTTTGCAGCATCAGAAATCTTTCTGATAGTTTCAAGGCTGAGTGCCTTTCTCTTTGCATAACCGCGGCTACGCTGGATATAGCACACCTTTGCATCTTTGCATTTTGCTTTGATGCCATCAAGATCCGGTTCTGAATTCGCAAGCAGAGGCACCTGGTCATATTTCACGCCGTAGTCCATCAGGCTGCCGTAGTGGCTGCCATCAATGCCGATAACGCCGTGGAGAGTGTCATACGGTGTGCCTGTGGCACATACCATAAGGTCACCGCTGCGCAGCACGCCAAACAGTGCAACTGTAAGTGTATGTGTACCGCTCATAAAGTTGTAGCGGCACAGTGCATCTTCTGCACCCATAATATCAGCAAACAGGCGGTCCAGACCGTCACGCCCTCTGTCGTCATAGCCGTAGCCTGTGGTGCCTACCAGATGTGTAGCAGAAATGCCGTTGTCAATAAAGGCTTTCAGCACTTTCATCTGGTTGTAGTCGCTGATTTCATCAATTTTTTCAAAATATGGCTTACATACAGCCATAACTTCTTTATCAAGCTCCATCATCTGTGGCTTGATGTCAAAAAATTTATCAATCATATATGTTCTTCCCTTAATTTGTATAAATATGTTTCCCCTGTTTTTTCAAATCCCAGTCTGATGTAAAAAGGTATAAGTTCCTCTTCACACATAAGGATTATTTTTTTGTCCCGGTTTTCGCTGATGATATGGTTTATAACCTGTCTTGAAAGGCCTCCATTACGGAAGTTCTTTACTGTTGACACAAATGTGAGATAAATATCATCATCAAAATGTGTGGCAAGTGCACCTGACACAATTTTTCCATTGTGTTCAAGATAATATATATCTGATATACCTCTGTTTACCTTGCGGGCAAAATAGGAATATACCATATTGAAGGCTGTGCCGGGGAAATTGGAGCAGCTGAACTGTGAAAACTGATAGATATTTTCGTTTTTGACAATATCAGGGCAGTGCTGCCGCCCGCAGCCTGTGTACTCCATAATGTTCATAACATTCCTGCTGTTTACAGGCAGATTGTCCTGCCGGCTTTCCAGACCGTACACACCCATAAAATGACAGAAAGACAAAACCTCCTCGGTTTCTTCCTCAGTCATAATGCCGCTGACAGACATATTTTCTCCCATCACCATAAGGTCAACATCATTAATGCAATAGAAATTATTCAGCACGGCATTTTTGTCTGACCGGTATTCACTTTTTATCTTCTGTGACAGAAAAGAATGGTTGGTTTCAAGATTCTGTTCAAATTTTTCTATATTTGCAGAGGCTGTAGTAATCATAATTCATTTACCAGCTTTTTGAAATGTCTGCCGCGCACTTCAAAGTTAGGATAGAAGTCAAAGCTGGCAGATGCCGGGCTCAGGGACACAATGTCACCGGGCTGGGTGTTTTCATACATCAGCTGAACTGCCTGTTCCATACTGTCTGCACGGAGAATTTTTATACCGGATTTTTCAAAATCAGGATGTTCTCTTACCACTTTTTCAATGGCAGGACCTGTCTGGCCCATAACCACCAGCAATTTTACATTGTCGATAACAGGCTGTGCCAGCGGTTCATAAGGAATTTTCTTGTCATAGCCGCCTGCTATGATACAAATTTTCTGCGGGAAGCTTTTCAGTCCTGCAATTGTTCTTGTAGGGCTGGACGCGATGGAGTCGTTGAACCACTGTACACCGTTCAGGGTGCGCACAGGTTCAATGCGGTGTTCAACACCTTTGAACTCTCTGGCCACTTTTGCCATAACTTCATATGGAACATCGCCGTTTACAGCACAGAAAGCAGCCAGCAGGTTTTCCAGGTTGTGTTTGCCGCGGAGGGCAACTTCGTCCTGATGAACAACCTTTGCACCGCCTACACACAGCATACCGCCATTGTCGATATAGCCGCAGCCAGGGATGCCGCTGATGTCTGTAAGACGTGTAAAGAACACACATTTGCCTTTTACATCGTCTTCCATATTACGGCTTACATCGTTTTCATAGCCCAGAACAGCTTTGCCGCCCTGTGGCTGATACAGCAGAATGTTGCGCTTTGCATCGATGTATTCCTGCATATCTTTATGGTGGTCAAGATGGTTTGGTGTAACATTGGTAACCACCGCCACATCAGGAGACTGGCGCATGGAGATAAGCTGGAAGCTGGACAGTTCCACAACGGCCACGTCGTCTTCTTTCACTTCTTCTGCAATTGGCAGCAGGGCCTTGCCTATGTTGCCGCCCAGATGAACTGTTTTTCCGCTTTCTTTCAGCATTTCACTGATAAGGGTAGTGGTTGTTGTCTTGCCGTCAGAGCCTGTTACAGCGTAGATTTTGCACGGGCACAACTGGAAGAAAAGTTCCATTTCACTGGTAACCATAACACCTGCGTTCAGCTGGTCCTGCAGCTCTTTTGTATAGAATTCAAAACCCGGAGTTCTCATAATCATATCCTGATTTTTAAGACCGTCCAGATAGTTTTCACCCAGGGACAGGTTTACATTCAGCTGTTTCAGTGTGTCGGCATATTCGCCAAATCCCTCCAGCTGTTTTTTGTCACAGAGTGTAACGATAGCACCTTTCTGTGAAAATATTTCAATAAGTTTTTTATGGCTTACACCTGCACCGATAAAAGCCACTTTCTTACCTTTCAGACTGTTAAAAAACACATTAGCTTTGCTTTGCATAAAAGCACCTCTTTCTTGTTTATGGATAAAACAGATATGCAAATTTATTTTTTCTATCTTAATATTATAATATCTATTACAAATTATATCAACCATATCCCGGAATATTTTATCTTGTGAATATGACAATTTTGTTATATTTTCCCCACTATTTTTCTATTTATCGGTATAAAATTTTATGATAGAATATATACTGTAAAAATATGTTTTAAAGGTGACCGATTTGAAAAAGATATTTTCATTTATATATACAATCTGCCTGTGTGTGATTGTCACAGGCTGTTCTTCTGCAGGGGGTATTTCCACATTTACCGCCGCTGTGGAAAAAATGCCAGCCAATTTTGACCCACAGATTGCAGACAGCAACAATGAACTGCTGGTAATAACAAATATTTTTGACTGCCTGTTTGAAAAACAAAACGGTGCTGTGGTGAACAATCTTGCCAATAGCTGTGATATTTCCCCGGACGGCAAAACCTACACAATACAGATAAAAACAGATAACCTGTGGCATTACAAAGGCGACACCACACGCAAGGAAGCCTTTGATGGTACGGAGGTGAAAGCAGCGGATTTTGCTTTTGCAATCAACCGTATACTGGACCCTAAAACCCACTCCCCTTACGCTGATGATTTTGCAAATGTGGAAAGCGTACAGGCAACAGGTGATTACACATTGGTAATCAGGCTGAAAAACGCTGATTTCAACTTTACAGAAAAGCTGTGCCTGCCAGCCACCGCCCCCTGCAATGCTGAATTTTTCGCCACCTGTGGCGGTGCATATGGATTAAGCATTGAAAATCTGCTGTGCAACGGGCCTTTCAGGCTGAATTATCTGGACACAGAAAACGGCAATGCCACAATCGTCAGCACCAGAGAGGACGATGGCCAGCTGATAAGCCGTATAAGGCTGGTGGAAGTAGATGCAGACAGTCAGGCTGACAGCTATGCAAAGGATGAGATAAGCGGATTTTTCGGTTATTCCACACAGGATACAACTTATGAAGATACATCTGTAATGGAATTCGAAAGTGCCAACATAAGTCTTGTGTTCAATCTGGAAAAAGCTATGTTCAGAAATGAGAATATACGCAAAGCACTGGGCTGGTATGCATACGGATTTATAAATTCCGGTGCAAACCTGAGCGCTGTTGACCGGGTGGATTCAATATTCCCAGGCACTGTATCCCTTGCCGGTCAGTACATAGATACACTTTATTCCCCTGCACAGCCTGCATATATGTCAGCTGACCCGAAAGTTATGATACAGGACGGTCTGGCACAGCTGGGATTGAACAAAATGAGCTCTTGTACCATACTTATGCCAAGCGACAGCATTTACACACTGATTTATGAAAACATAAATCAGTTGTGGCAGAAAAATCTGGGGCAGTTTTTTACCATTGAGTATCTGCCTGTATCACAGATAAGACAGAGAATTGCCAAAGGTGATTTTGATATGGCATTTCTGCCTGTAAGCCCTGATAATGACACCCCTTACGGCATTCTGGATGCATTTACAGCCTATAACAGCACTGTGGCAGACCTTGTTGCTGCTGCAAAAGCTGAAACAGACCAGAAAAACGCCCTGGACAATATAACAGCCGCTGCAGACATTGTGCTGGAAAGTGCAATGGCAGTACCTATGGGCAGCGAAAAAACAGTTTTTTACTATGAAAACTACTACCAGAATATCTACATAGACCCGTTTACAAGTATTATCAATCTGAAACATACTACAGTAAAATAGCCAAAAGCCGCCCAATAAGGGCGGCTTTTAAATTACAAATCTTTCAGTTTTTCAGCTATTATCTGCTTCTGGCCGTCTGTCAGTTCTTCTGTGTTGTAAAAAGTGATGTCCACAATTTTATTACCCCAGCAGATAAGCCATTGGTCTGTGTATTCTTCGCCATACATCAAACGGTACACTTTATTCGCCTGCCATGCTTCATCCTGCTGCTGTACCAGTATACAGCGGTATTCCAGTGGTATTTCCCTGTCTGTATTGGTTTCATCAATATCATTAAAAATCGTTTCAAAAAACCAGTCGTACAGAGATGGCATATGTACCTTTGTGATTTCATAACGCAGTTCCGGCACACCTTCCCTGTTGATCGTTGCAGTTTGGCTTACATCAGATTTTGAAATAAACACAGAGCCATCCACATTATTTCTTACAGTATAGTCAGAGTAATCTGTCTGCATAAAATCCTCTATGCGCAGTGCCACGGTGTCGTTATATATATCCCACTGTCTGCCGTGCATTGTATATGTCCCTACAGGCTTTGACTGCTGTAGGTTTATTCTTATGTTGTATTTTATAACCACAAACACCGCCAGAGCAGCCAGCGCCATTGTAATTACAAATGCAGAGCCCATTGAAACCAGCATATTGATTTTCCGTGGTACATTTCTTTTGCGCAGAAACTCCTTCAGAAATACTGCTATCACACCGCTACTGCCAAACAGTATAAACAGGAACAGCATAAACCACGGAGATATGACACTTATACTGGAAAACAGATAAACTATCATCAACGCAAAAACAACTATAAGTGATATTATCTGGAACGCAAATGCAGTTTTTCCTGATGGTATGGCATATCCGCTTTCTGCCCGTGTGATTGCATTTTTGTACCAGATGTAATACTGTATCAATTCAACTACCGACATAACCAGCAGCACCCCGTATGACACTATTGAGAATATGGCTGAATTGGACGACAGCGCTGACATAGGGTTTGTGAATATTCGCATACCGAACATCGCTATTACCAGCAGTGATGCTGCAATCATAATAAAATATGACGGTATATAATTCTTTTTCATTGCCCGGTGGATGGTGTTTACCTGCACCAGCGGGTCTGTTTCTATCGGCACAGGGTTTTCATTTTCATTGTAGTAAATATGCATCTGCGCCATAGATACGGCAGGTTTCCACCCAGCCTGCCGACAGAATTCGTTGAATGCCTGTAGTTCTTCTGTAGGCCGCGGGTCAAAATCTGATGCTTTTGTAAAATAAGTTACTGCAAATTTCAGTTTTTTAGGCTCTGTGCGACGGTAAACCCAAAATCTGTTTTTATTTTGTTCTATCATCCAGCCTTCAGCCGCCATCTTTTCCAGATGGGCAGCTATGCCGTCAAAGTCAAAGAAAGAAAACATTTTAAATTCTCTTTTGGTTTCTTTCATATCTTTTCCTCCCTCTGTTTTACTCATATTTTTCCACAAGGTTTGTCACTATTGTTGAAATCTGATGTGTCGAAAGGATTGTCGGAGTGCGCAGAATAAGAATTGCATCGTCATAAAAGATTTGATATTTATAGTTGTCTTTATATGTCATAGTTATATCGCTATAAGTTTCTTCTGCTTTCCAATAATCAATATCAGCATTTTTGTTGTCATTCAACCTATGTAGATAATCTTTTTTCAGGCTGTTGCAGAAGCTATCTGATTTTACTTTTATAAATGTATAGCTGAAATCATCAACCAACCAGCCTGCATCTTCTTTTAAATATTTCTGACTGCCTTGATAGCGGTTATAAAGGAAACATCTGAACTCTTTATGCTGTGATACATATTCCTTTTCGGTAGACCGGATATTCAGCTTCTCCATTGATACAGGCATATTGATTTCACCATTATAGTTTATTTCAACAGGTGTAAAGCCTGCTGTTTCCACAGCAAGATACATAACAGCTATGGAAATCACTATCACAGCTGCTCCAGCCAGAACCCTGACAGGCTTTTTCAGTCTTTCACAGTAAAAAAATATTCCTGATGCCAAGGCGAGAGAAACATATACACCTGTCAAAAATATTGGGTCAAATGTTTTGCCGGAAATTTCCACCACCAGCAATAAAAGTATAACTTCAGCAATCATTGCCAATGGCTGTATATTTTTGTTTACCGGTGTAAATACTCCGGTTGTATAGGCTGCTTCTGCGGCTTTTTTATACCACATCCTATAATTAATTTTTTCTATTATAAACATTACAACATAAGCTGCAATAATAGAAAATATAAACAGATGACCCGGGTCATCGATAAATTTGACAGGGTTTGTGCCCAAGTCCATCAGATTGCGTATTAATGGGAAAATCAGCAGTACAACAACTGCATAAATACGATATGCCCCGAAGCCTGTTTTCATAGCATTGTCAATATTTTCCACCTGTGTCACAGCTTCTGTTTCCAGGGCAACAGGGTTTTCATCGTAGCTGACAAACACAAACAGACTTTTATGCTGTGCAGCCAATTGCCAGCCTGATGCAGCGCACATTTCAAGAAATTCAGCCTAACCGCGTTCAGGCTCTGCTTCACTGTTTGAGTAATTTGCAAAATGCGTAACCGCAAAATGTATGTTCTGTGGCTGTTCTTTTCGGTAAGTCCAGATATCATTTTCAATATGGTCAATTATCCAACCCTGCTACGCCATTGCTTCCAGTCGCTTTTGCATTCCATTTACATCATAAAAATCAAATATTTCTATTTTCTTTTTTGTTTTCACCGCAGTCACTCCCCTTTCATATATTTCTGATAGTCATTTGCCTGTTGCTGCAGGCGGATATATTCTTTATGCAGGGCATCACGGCCTTTTTCTGTGATTATATAACTGCGCTTGCGTCCCACTGTTTTTGTTTCAGCGGTCAGGCCCTCTGCGGTAAACTGTTCCAGCAGATTATACAAGGTGCCCGGGCCCACATTTACACGGCCGTCTGTCATTTTGCGCACCATTTCCATAATGTCTATGCCGCAGCATTCATCCTGCAGGCAGATAAGTATATAAAACATCTGTTCGGTCAGTGTCTGGAATTTTTCTCTTGGCATTTTATCACCTGTACAAGTTAATATCGATTATCGTTATTTCTGATTTCAGTATAATATCGATGTTCGATATTGTCAATAAGACATGCATATTTTTCACAAAAATTATATTTTCTCTCCCCAATCATGACCACCAGTTGAACTGGTGGTATGCACAAGCCCTAGAAGGGCATAT
>CAZYSS010000001.1:0-95913 GCA_964649845.1 uncultured Oscillospiraceae bacterium | reverse complement strand
ATTACCATTCAGCGTTGATAACGTATTTTGTCAGTCTGTCGAATGCTTCAACTACAGAGCTGTGTGGGCAAGCAAAGTTGAAACGTGCGTGACATGGACCGTGGAATGGACGACCGTCCTGGCAGATAACGCCAACGGATACACATTTTTTCAGTACTTCGTCCATTGTTTTGCCGCGTTTTTCACAGAATTCTGTCCAGTCAAGGAACATTACATATGTACCCTGTGGTTTCTGTGTTTTAACAAGGCCGCCCCATGTCTGCATTACATCGTAAGCATGCTGCTGGTTGCTTCTGATAACTTCCAGAAGTTTGTCAACGTATTCAGCACCTTCGTTGTAAGCGCCAACCAGAGCGTGAACAGACAGGATATTTGGCTGGTTGTAGTGTGTCTGTGCAGCCAGTTCTCTACATTTAGCTCTTGTTTCATCATTGTGGATAACAGAGTAAGCACCTACAAGACCTGCAAGGTTAAATGTTTTTGTACATGCATACATACATGCAACATTGTCTTTTGCCAGTTCGGAAACGGACCATGCTGGTGTGTGTTTTCTTTCGCCCATGATAAAGTCAGACCAGATTTCGTCAGAAATAATCTTAACGTTCAGTTCAACCATCAGTTCAACAAATTTCTGGATTTCCCATGGTTCCCAAACACGGCCTGTTGGGTTGTGTGGGTTACAGAAGATAGCAACTTTGATGTTGTTTTCAACAACTTTTTTGCGCATATCTTCAAAGTCCATTCTGTATGTACCTTCTTCGTCCTGTACCAGTTCGGAGAGAACGATTGTACGTTTTGCAGAGTTAACTGTACCTGTGAAGCCTACGTATGTTGGGCTGTGGAGGAGAACTGGTTCGCCTTCTTCTGTATAAACACGGATAACGTTGGAAACGCCACCGAGAACAGAGTTTTCGTAGGAGATAACGTCTGGGTTTTCGATTGTTACGTTGTTTCTTTCTTTATGCCATTTGATGATAGCATCGTAGAAACCTGTGCCTGCCAGTGGGAAGTAACCCATAGCTGGAGAAGCGAAGAGACGAGCCATGATAGCGTCGATAACTGCTGGAGCTGTTGGGAAGTCCATGTCAGCAACCCACATTGGAATGTGTGAGAAGCCTGGTTCTACTTCTGCACCTGGAATTGGAATAACGTCCCATTTTCTTGCGTCAAGACCACGGCGGTCCATAACTGTTTCAAAGTCATATCTCTTTGCGAATTTTGAGTATGCCATAAATAATACCTGTCCTTTCGATTTTGATGGTTTTTAACCATATCTTGTTGACTATATTTTACAATAAAATGTGTGAAATTTAAACAGTTTTTGTCAAAATCTACAATTTGATTAGATAAAAAAATATTTTTTGTATAATTTAACATATTGGCATAATACTAAAATAATTATAATAACAAAATATTGATATGAAATTAATTAAAATAAGAATAAACGTGCTATTTATTGTCCTGAAAGGGAAAACAGCACGTTTATATTTATAAAACTAAATAGTTGATTGTGTTGAATCAGAACTCTGAAAAGTATGTACTGATAAATGCACCTGCCAGCTGTGCGCCTACAGGCAGGCTGTCAATTTCCAGCCATTCGCCTCTTGTGTGGGCACCGCGGCCTTCACACAGGCCCAGACATACAGCGGGTACACCCATGGACAGCGGTGTGTTGCAGTCGGTGCTGCTGGCCCCCTGACTGCATTTTATGCCTGTATACTGTTCGCTTATGGCAATAGCCTTGTCTGTCAGGGCTTTAAGGGCGGCTTCGTCCACTGTGCCTTTGCAAGGGCGTTTACCCAGAATTTTCACATTTACTTCCACGCCCATATCAGAATAGGCCTGACATACGGAGTTGAAAAATTTTTCCATAATAGCCAGACTTTCCAGATTGTCAGAGCGGTATTCATACAGCATTTTTGCATTCTGTGCAATGGTGTTTACGCTGGTGCCGCCTTCAATTGTGCCCACATTGTAAGTGGTTTTGCCCATTGGAGGCACTTTTATGGTGTACAGTGTGTCTATCATACTTGCTAGGAGGGCTATAGCATTTCTGTTGCCGAAATTGCCGTAGCTGTGGCCGCCCTCTGTCTTTATTTCCACACTGTAGCGGTGGCTGCCCACGGCATCGTTGCACACATAGCCAAAGGTGCCGTCAAAGGAGATAAATTCCTTTACCCTGCCTTTGTAGTCTTCCATAATCTGACGGCTGCCTTTCAGATTGCCCAGACCTTCTTCCCCTGTGTTTGCCACAATCAGCAGACCTGTGTCAGGTTTCAGGTTGTTTTCCAGAATATATTTTGTGATAAGCAGCAGTGTTGTCAGGTTGGCGGTGTCATCACAGATGCCCGGGCAGAAAATTTTGCCGTCTCTCACTTCCAGAGGCAGCGGGGTTTCGTCAGGGAACACCACGTCCATATGGGCCATAATCACCACTATTTCATCACAGCCCTCACAGTTCAGGGGCAGCACTACATTCAATGCCTTGTCGATATAGCTGTCTGTTGCACCCAGACTGTTAAACCAGTTTTTCACCCAGGCTGCACGCTTTTCTTCCTTGTTACTTGGGGCAGGCACCTGTGCCAGCTCCACTGTCATATCATAATGATACTGTCTGTGCCGTTCCAGAAATTTTTGCAGCCTTTCGCTCAATATTACACTCATACTAATTCTCCTTTTAACCAGCTTTGTCTTATGCCTGCATTATACCACAAATTAACATATTTGTTGCAAAAATATGAAAATTGAGTTAATATAAGGTTACTAATAAACTTTTTTGGAAGGAGAAGGCTTATGGCTTTGCGGTTAAAAAAATTGGATGAATCTATGAAAGGCGCTCTTGCAGATTTTATTGCAGACTGGAAAGACGAAGAGATTATTCCTTCCACCTTGCAGAAATACTCACTGGGTTTTGAAGAATTTGCTGCCCACCTGCACACAATGGAAACCGACCCGCCTCGACTGCTGGTGCCGGGCACAATGATGTTCCTGACTGACGGCGATGAAATCCTGGGTGCAATCGAAGTGCGTCATTTCCTCAACAGCGGGCTGCTGAAATACGGCGGGCATATCGGCTACGGCGTGTCACCGAAACACCGCGGTCACGGTTATGCCGCAAAGATGATTGAAATGAGTATGCCGTTTTTCAAAGAACTGAAGCTGGACAAGGTGCTTGTCTGCTGTGTAAGCGAAAATGTGGCATCTGCAAAATCCATTCTCAACGCCGGCGGCGTGCTGGAAAACGAGGTGGAAATCATCCGCAATGGTCTGCCAAAAATCGGTCAGAGATACTGGATTGATGTAAAATAAGTAATTTTTATTTAAAATAATTACAACTTGTATATTTTATGGGGAGTAAAATGGAAAAAATAGAACTTAAGCTTATAAAAGTAACAGACAGGATTTACTACCTGCCGCATTATGAAAAAAACGACTGGTGTACCATTGGTCTGGTTATAGGTGATAAACACGTGATGATGCTGGATTCTGGTGCCAGCCGCCGCCATGTGGAAATGTTTATGCAGCAGCTGGAAGAAGCAGGCCTGCCAAAGCCTGACCTGTGTGCCCTGACACACTGGCACTGGGACCACACCTATGGTCTGGCTCATTTGCAGGGTGTGACATCCTTTGCCACCAAAGCCACCAACGAACTGCTGAAAAAAATGCAGGGCTGGGGCTGGTCGGATGAAGATATGAAAAAGCGCATTGAAACAGGGGAAGACCTGGCGTTTTCATACCAGCATATCAATGACGAATACCCTGACAAATCAGAGATTAAAATTGCATCCGCCACAGTGGTGTATACAGACAAACTGACTATAGACCTGGGTGGTGTCACAGTAAAGCTGAAAGCGGTGGAAAATTCCCACAGCTATGACTGTGCGGTGATTTACATACCGGAAGAAAAATGTATCTTCCTGGGAGACACCCACTACGAAGACCTGCTGCCTGTACGGCCTGTGTACTATGCAGACAGCCACGCAAAGCTGATTACAGCCCTGCGCAAATTTGATTTTGACAAGGTGCTGTCCGGCCACCAGATGCTGATGAGCAATGTGGATTTGTATGCCCAGTTGAGCAATGTGGACCTGGTATAATAAAAAAGTTAAAGCCACGGCAGATGCCGTGGCTTTTTAAGTGGATAAACCCGTAAGGTCGACTATCAGTCGCCCGTTTTGGATATTACAATCAGACTGCGTAGAGCGGATAGCATCCGCCCGCGGAACACACACAAAGCAGTATTCGCGATTGTTATCCGGGGAAATACTTACCCCGAACCCCTTTCTTTTTAGCATATGTCAGTGTAATAAAATGTAATTCACTTAAATAAAAAGGACACCCAGAGGCGTCCTTTCGTTTTTATTTTGCCGGTGTTGCTTTGAACACGTCTGCCACTTCGTGCAGGGTGATATATGCTGTAGGGTCTATCCGGTGTACAATATCTTTCATTTTTGTAACCTGAAAACGGTTTACAACAAACCACACAATTGTTTTGTGCCGGTTGGAGTAGCCACCTATGGCATCCACTTTGGTACCGCTGGATTCAAATTCCTGGCTCAGGGCCGCTGTGATTTCTGTAGGACATTCTGTTACAATCATCGCACACTTGGCTCTGTCAAAACCATCTACAATAAAGTCTACAGTTTTCAGCGCTGCCATATATGTAACTATGGAGTACAGCGGCAATACCCAGCTGCCTGCCACGATACCGCACACAATGTACAGCACCACGTTGTAAATCATTACAAAAGTCCCTACGGAAAGCCCCATTCTGCGGGCAAAAATAACCGCCATAACCTCAATGCCGTCCATTGCACCGCCGTATCTCATTGCCAGACCGGAACCTGCACCGCTGATAAGACCGCCAAACAGTGCACACAGCAGCAGGTCACTGCCTGCAAAAGGACTGGCTGTGGACACATCCACCGGCAGCACATCTGTGATGATATAGGCAGCTGTGGAATACACTGCAACAGTGTATATAGCATATACGGTAAAATGAAAGCCCTGTTTTTTCAGCCCGTAGAGGAACAGCGGAATATTGAGAATAAGCAGGAATACAGACAGGGATATTGTACCTCCTGTAAGCTGGGACAAAAGCATGGATGTACCGGAAATGCCGCTGTCATACAGCTTTACCGGTGCAAGAAATATAGTAACACCAAATGCATTTATAATACCTGCCATTGTAAGCTGCAGGAATTTTTTCATTTCAAAGCCTTTGGTGTAAAGTTTCAAAGATGTCATTATGTTCTCCTTTCAGTTGTCTTTTAAGAGGATATTTATTTTAACACAGAAACTGCAGATAAACAACGGAAAATCAAAAAAGTTCACAGAATTGTCAAATTTGTCCCATAAGGGAATATTGGTTCCATATATACCCTGATGAAAAATCAATCGTGTAGGGAACGGCCTCCCGGACATCCCGCCAATGGGAGGGCGTGGAAACCCTCCCCCCTGCGAAATCTGATTATCCACATGCTTGTGTATGTCCTGCCAACGGATGATCACAGAAAGCGCAGCACCGGTATGGTTTTGCCGCAGGCAAAAACGCGGGCGCGTCCTGCGGTCCTGCGAATGTAGTGCCTCCTCTACGGATACAATTATTTCTGCTGTTCTGCTGAAACTCCAAAAACAAAAGGGACGCACAGCGTCCCTTGGTTATATAAAATTTTGTGACTTATTCGTTGGAGTAGTTGTCAAAATATCCCTGGATAAAGATAACAGGTGTACCTTTGTCGCCGGAGCCGGATGTCAGGTCACACAGCGAGCCGATAAGGTCTGTCAGCTGTCTTGGTGTTGTGCCCTGGCTTTCCATAGAGCCCATCAGGTCTTTTTTCTTGTTTGCGATATACTGTGTCATAGCGTCGCGCAGTTCTTCGCCTTTCATACCTGCAAACTGGTTGTCAGCCAGGTATTTCAGCTTCAGTTCGTTTGGCAGGCCAACAAGACCGTCTGTAAAGCCCGGGGAAACAACAGGGTCAGCCAGTTCCCAGATTTTGCCCTGTGGGTCTTTGAATGCACCATCACCGTAAACCATACATTCCAGTTTTTTGCCTGTAGCTTTCAGCAGAGCTGCCTGCAGGTCTGTAACAAATTTTTCACATTCACGAGGGAAAAGCTTTACCTTTTCTTCTGTAGCTTTGTTGGAGCCCAACAGACCGTACATTTCGTTAAAGCCGCTGCCGTTGATGGATTCGGTCATCAGGTCATCCAGTCCCAGCACTTTTTCAGCACCTGCAGCCTTCAGCAGACGTTTGGAACGTGCTCTGGAATGAATATCTGCGCAGATAACGCTCTTTGTAAACGGCAGGATGTCTGTAGCTCTGTTTGCAAAGATAACTTCACATTCACAGTTTTCTGCTTCCACCAGTTCTTTGTAGTATGCCACATAGTCAACTTTTGTGAAAGGATGCACATTTTTGCCAAAGAGTTCTCTGTATTCTGCTTCTGTCAGGATTGTGGACCATGGGTTTACGCCTTTTTCATCCAGCTGGTCAAGTGAAACCAGATGGTTACCCACTTCGTCAGATGGGTAAGACAGCATCAGCACAATTTTCTTTGCACCGCGTGCGATACCTTTGAGAACGATTGAAAAACGGTTTCTGGACAGGATAGGGAAAATCAGTCCGATTGTATCATCGCCGAATTTGTTTTTAACGTCTGTTGCAATGTCATCACAGGTGATGTAGTTGCCCTGTGCTCTTGCAACAACTGCTTCTGTAACACCAACGATATCTCTGTCGTTTACCTTGATATTTTCTTCTTCAAAAGCTTCCAGCAAGCTCTGTACTGTGATTTCAACAAGATTGTCACCTTCAACGATGATAGGTGTTCTGATACCTCTTGAAACTGCGCCTATAGTTCTGGACATATTCATTCCTCATTTCATAAAACTAATTTATATAGGTTTGGCTGTCAAAATCAGGCTTTGACAACATAATATTATACGCTAATTGTGCATATTTTTCAACAAAATTTACATACATTGCCAAACTTTGTGAGAAAAATAAAAAAACACCTGTCAAATTGGTGATTTATCACTTTTTATACAAAATTCTTTTATCTGCCCTTTTTCTGCGGCTGTAAATATGCTATAATAATTAGAATGAATATAATTGCAATACTATGTGCTGTTTTGGGATAACTTATGAAAAAACTGATTTTTAAAGACAATGATATAAAAAAAGGTGTGGCTCTTGTCGTGGCCCTGCTGGCGGTAAGCTGCAAGCTGGTGCTGGCATACGGGCAGTACGCCACAATCTATCCGCCGCTGGCTCCTATTGATGACCACCTGATGTTCACTGCCGCACAAAGCATTGTGGAGGGCAACTGGCTGGGCGAATACAACTGGCTGACCATATCCAAACACGCGTTTTTCGCTGTGTGGCTGGCTTTTCTCCACGTTGTCAAAGTACCTTACCTGGTGGGCAATATGGCTCTGTGGTCCTTTGCAGCCACTGTAGCAACTGCATCAGTAAAACCTGTACTGAACAAAAACTGGCAGAAGTTGCTTTTGTTCCTGGGTCTGCTGTACAACCCTGCAGCCAGCGCACAGTACGCCACCCGTGTTTACCGCGATGCAATTTTCCCGGCACTGTGCCTTATATTCTTTGCAGGTATTGTTGGTGTGGGCCTGCGCTACAGGGACAGCGTGAAAAAATGGTTTGTATGGCTGGCGATGTACGGCGTTTCTTTCGGCTGTATTTATCTTACAAGGGAAGACGGCGTATGGCCGCTGCCGTTCTTTGCAGCCGCATTTGTGATAATTGTTGTGCTGCTGATTGCAGAAAAAAGAAAATTTGCGGCAAAGGCCCTGGCGATGGTGCTGCCTTTTGCGTTGAGTGCGGTTATCATCGGTGGCTACTGCCAGATGAACAAAATACACTACGGCCGCTTTATAGTAAGCGATTTTACCAGCAGTGAATTCAAAGCCGCATATGGCGCCCTGACCAGTCTGGAGCAGGACAACTGGCACCCTCTGGTTGCAGTACCGGGTGATGTGCGCCGGGATGTTTACAGAGAGGTGGCAATGTTTGCTCCTGTAGAGGAAGCGCTGACAGAGCCACTGCTGATGGGCGGCTATTACAATCAGTCTGTAGGGGATTTCCAGTCCGGTGCGTTTTACTGGGGACTGCGCAGTGCCCTGGCATCCCTGGGGGTATATGATACACCGCAGACAGCACAGGCATATTACGAAAGCCTGACTGCCGAAATACAGCAGGCTGTAAATGAAGGCAGGCTGAAAACCACCACAGGCAGCACGAAACTGCGCAAATCAGTTACTCCGCCTATCAGAATGGAATATGTGCCTGACGTGCTGGCAGAAACCTTTGCAGGCTTTAAAGTGGTAATGCTGTTTGAACAGTGCACACCACTGGCTGAAAAGGCTGTGGGTTATCCGGAAGAAATAGCAGAAGTGGCGCGGTTTATCCGACAGGACGGTGCTGTTGCCATGATTGAAAATACAGATATTCCTTATCTTTCACCAATACGCAGGATTATGCACACAGTGCTGGAAGTCTTTGTTATAATTTATAAAATATGTATTCCTCTAATGTTTTTAATCACACTTTTCTGGCAGATTAAAAAGTTTAGGGACGATATTATGAACAGAAAGTTCGACAGGGAATCAATGCTGAATATAATTTTGCTGGGACTGTTGGGTATGGCGTTGCTGCGCTGTGCAATGATAGCCTTTGTAGAGGTGGCATCCTTCAACATAGGCACATACGTAATGTACCTGTCTACAGTACATCCGCTGATTATAATGTACAGCTTTGTTGGTTTTGCAAAAACTTTTGAACAATAACAACTCTTCTTTATGGGAGGAAATATGATTAAATATATGGGTTCATCTGCCTCCGGCGGTCTGGCCGTAGGCAAAATAAAAGTAATAAACCGCCGTATAACAGGCTTCAAGCGTGTTGTGCTGGCGACACACCGTGAAAAGGCTCTGTTTGAAGCCGCGCTGATTCTGGCAAAGGACGAACTGCGCCGGCTGATGCAGAATGGCGAAAGAACACAGCAGGATATACTGAATTTCCAGCTGGTAATGCTGGACGATATAGGTCTGAAAGATATGATACAGGGCTATATTGCCGCAGGAAGCGGTGCAGCACGCTCTGTGGAAATTGCGATGGAAGAATACTGTAACCAGCTTAAAAGTATAGGTGATGGATATCTGTCAGAGCGCACCAGCGATATCCGCGATGTGCTGGGCAGGGTGGTGGACATTCTGGACGGCCGCAGCAGGGAACGCTTTGTGCTGAATGAACCTGCTGTTATAGTGGCTGACGAAATCCTGCCAAGCGACCTGGCATCCATCGACCGCCAGTATGCCTTGGGCTTTATCACAGTGGGCGGCAGCTACAACAGCCACGCCAACATAATCGCCCGTACAATGGGTATTCCGTCTGTGTGCGGTATGGACAGTGAAATTCTCAACCCGCTGAACAACGGCCGCTCTGTATGTATGGACGGTTACGCAGGGGAAGTATATATCAGCCCCAATGAAGGCACACTTGCCCTGTTCAGCCACAGGATAAAACAGGAACAGCGCGCAAAACTGTCGCTGAAGTCCCTCAAAGAAAAGGAAATCACCCTGCCGGACGGACGGCATCTGGAAATCTGGGCAAACTGCAACGACCCGCAGGATATTTCCCGGGCAATTGAAAATGGCGCCACAGGCATTGGTCTGGTGCGCAGTGAAATACTGTTTATGAAAAGCAGCCTGCCTACATATGACAGCCAGCTGGAATTCTACAGCCGGTGCATCCGTGCTGCACAGGGCAGACCTGTTACAATCCGCACCTACGATATAGGCGCAGATAAACCTGTAGGTGATATCAGCCTGGAAAAAGAGCCTAACCCTGCACTGGGTATGCGCGGCATACGCCTGCAGTACAGCCACAGGGACCTGTTTGTACGGCAGACAAAGGCACTCTATGTGGCGGCAGACAGGGAGGGCGCCATAAACGTTATGCTGCCTATGGTGGCTCTGGAATCTGACCTGACAGACTATCTGGCAATGGCAGAGGAAATAAAAACAGAACTGCTGGCCGATGGCGAAATCAGTGAAGACAGAATCACCTGGGGTGTAATGATAGAAACACCTGCCGCTGCCCTTATCAGCGACAGGCTGGCACAGCACGTGAAATTCTTCTCTATAGGTACCAACGACCTGACACAGTACACATTGGCCGCAGACCGCATCAATGTGGCAACCGCCAACTACTATGACCCTCTGCACCCATCTGTGCTGAAACTGATTGAAATGACAGTGAACAATGCCCGGGCGGCAGGAGTAAAAGTATCTGTGTGCGGCGAAAGTGCCGCAGATGCCGCCTGTGCAATTGCATACACACAGCTGGGCGTACACTGCCTGTCAATGGCACAGAACGCTATGATAGGCATCAAACAGCGGATGCTGGAAAAGTATAAGGCGGGGAATGAATGAAAAAATTGTGATATGACACAGACCGTATCATTGCACACATTTCACTTACTACAAAAAAGTAGCATTTATTTATAATAAATGTTATATTAAAAATATAAAGACAGGTTTTCTGCCTGAAAATCCTGTAAAGGGAGGTATTATTATGAAACTTATACTGGCCATTATCAACAAAGAAGATTCCACAGTGGTTTCCCAGGCTCTTACAAAAGCCAGATATTCTGTAACCAAGCTGGCTACAACGGGCGGCTTCCTTATGTCCGGCAATATTACACTTATCATTGGTACAGAAGATGAAAAAGTGGATGATGTTATCAGAATAATCGGCGAACATTCCCACAAACGTACTGAAATTGTTCCTTCCACAGTGATGTATGGTATCGGCGTTACCACATCAGTTCCTATGGAAGTTACTGTAGGCGGTGCCACAGTATTTGTACTGCCTGTGGACAGATTTGAAAAATTATAATGTTGTTGAATTCATTTACAGGGAACAGAAGAATAAAAGAAAGTCTCCTTGGTGCTATAACGTCAGGGCGGCTTTCCCACGGTTTGCTGCTCTGCGCAGAAAAGGGCATGGGGGTAAACCATTTTGCATATCTTCTGGCGGCTGATATTATAGGCGCTGCTGATGTGGATTCCATTGTCAGCGGCAAAAATCCTCTGGTGCAGATTATCAGGGGCGAGGGCGCCAGCGGTATGATACGCGTTGACAAAATACGCCGGATTAATGACAACGTAAACTTTTCTTCCATCAGCGGCGAAAAAAGAGTGGTAATCATTGAAAACTGCGAAAATTTCAATGCCAACTCCGCCAACGCCCTGCTGAAAAATCTGGAAGAACCAAAAAATGACACCACATATATCCTGACCACCAACAACCCACAGTCCATTCTGGCCACCATACGCAGCCGCTGTGCTGTGTTTACACTGTCCTGCCCGTCAAAACAGGAAACAATCCGCTATTTTTCAGACAAAGGCAGCGATATGGCCACAGTGGACAGCCTGATGGGTATTTACGGTGAAAATATAGGCAAGATTGAAAACGCCCTGTCCAGCGAAAAGCGCTATGCCATATTGCAGAACGCTGTGTCGGTTTTCAATATGGTAAACACAGGGGACACCTATGGTATCGCAAAAACCTGTTACACCTATAACAAGGCAAAGGACGATTTCCGCCTTTTCCTTGAGGATTTGAGAGATATATGCCACCGCAACCTGTCGCCAAAAAGCATTCAGGCCATAAATGTTATACAGAAATACACAGAAATTCTGTCCACCAACGTAAACCTGAATCTGGCTATGGAAAATTTTGCTGTGGAAATAAGCAGATAAATATTTGCATTTTATATAAAGATTATATAAAATAGAATCTGTGCTGTTCTGACGGCACTACACGCAGGGGCAAATCATAATTTGCCCGGCACGTAACGGAAAATCCGTTTTACTCAACAGAAAGGATATGCTGCAAAGCATTTTGATATATGGTAAAAGTTATAGGCGTCCGCTTTAAAGAAGGCGGCAAAATCTACTTTTTTGACCCTGCAGATTTTGACATCAGCAAGGGTGATTATGTAATAGTTGACACAGCCCGCGGTTTGGAATGCGGTCTGGTGGTGCAGGGAATACATAACGAAAGCGATGACAAAATTGTAAAACCGCTGAAAGCAGTTTCCCGCATTGCCACAAAGCAGGACATTGAAAAAATGAACCAGAACCGCCGCGATGAGAAAAAGGCTTTTGAAATCTGTCTGGAAAAGATTGAAAAACACAAGCTGGATATGAAGCTGATTGACGTGGAATACACATTTGACCGCAGCAAAGCACTGTTTTACTTTACTGCAGACGGCCGTGTGGATTTCCGCGAACTGGTAAAGGAACTGGCACAGATTTTCCGCACCAGAATTGAACTGCGCCAGATAGGCGTGCGCGATGAAAGCAAAATGATGGGCGGCATCGGTGTATGCGGCCAGCCGTTCTGCTGTTCACGCTTCCTGTCTGATTTCACACCTGTTTCAATCAAAATGGCCAAGGAACAGGGCCTGTCCCTGAACCCTGCCAAAATCAGCGGCAGCTGCGGCAGACTGATGTGCTGTCTGTCCTATGAACAGAATGTTTATGAATACCTGAACAGCATCACACCGGGCGTGGGCAGCTATGTGCGCACAGATGACGGCACAGGCACTGTTACAGAGGTGGCTTTGCTGGCAGGCAAGGTGAAAGTGCGCCTGGACAGAAACAAAGACGGCGCGCCAAAAGAATATTCTGCAGACGATATTCAGGTTATCCGCAGAGCAGGCAAAGTGAACACAGACAGAAGTACAGACAAAGAATTGCGTGCCCTTGAGGATTAAAAATTCTGTGACAATTCACAAAAATGAAATAAAACACTTGCTAAAAACCGATTAATGTAGTAGACTGTCCTTAAGCAGAATTATTCTGCACAAAGATGGCTATGGCTAAAAATCAAACGGAGGTATTATCATGGCATACAAAATTACTGATACTTGCATCATGTGTGGTGCATGTGCTGGCGAATGCCCAGTAGGCGCAATCTCTGAAGGTGAAGGCAAATTCGTTATCGATGCAGACGCATGTCTCGACTGCGGTGCATGTGAAGCAACTTGTCCAACAGGCGCTATCGAAGCTGAATAATTTGATTTGATTGGAATAAAATGCGGCCATTGGCCGCATTTTTTCTTGGTAAGGGTATGGGTGTGCCATATCCTTATATGCCGGTTTGCCGTGGCAGGCAACAATTTGCTTTCCACGGCAAACCGGCATATAAACTATAATCTGCACAAAACAAAACCCCACCTTTTCAGGTGGGGTGATTTTGTGTTTATCAATCGATAACTGCGTGAGCGCCTTTTTTGGCAAAATCCAGTTTTTCCAGACATTCTTCGCCATACAGCTTTTTCATAGCTGCTTCAAATTCTGATTTTGCTTCATCAGCTACACAGCACAGAGTCATCCAGCATGTACGTCTTGGTTTTGTGTGCCATTTCCATGCGCCTGCCAGGGATTCTTTTTCCACGTCCACTGTTGTTTCAACAGATGGGCTGCCCATACCCTCTACAGCGTTTTCTGCGTAGATAAGACCAAAGTTTTCCTGTGTGTAGTAGTCCATCAGGAACAGAGAGGCTTCTTTGTCCACTTCTTCCATTTCAGCCAGAAGTGCATAGAATTCTTTTTCTGTCAGGTTTTCGATTTCCTTGCCGAATTTAGCAATAAATGCATCCAGACGGCCGTCTACTTCTTCTTCAGGGATGTCCACATCTGTTTCACCGACTGTAACAACATACAGACCACAGTCTTTCATATCCACGTTGATTTCAGCCAGAGCTTCATTTTCGGTATCTGTGTAGTCACCTGTCAGGCATTTGCCCTGCAGAGATGCGTGTACATCTGTAGCGTAGGAGTCTACCATAATGTGATTTGCCATAGCGTACTGTACGATTTCTGCCAGCTGTTTATGTGTCAGTTCACCACCAAAGGATATTTCGTTGATAATGTATGCCACAGCTGTAGCCAGATGTGCAGGCTCGTCCAGACCAAAGCCTGGCAGAGTGTCTGCATCAATGTACATATCCATACCTTTGATTCTGCGGTAGCCTTTTGTCATAAAGCCCTGCTGAACACCGCGGATAACACCGATTGGGAATACGTTTTCAGCACCGTATGGGCCGTGCTGGTAAAGGTCGATATTGTCTTCGCCCAGAAAGTCTCTGCAGCGGATACGGGACACGTTTGCACCGTAGTCAGCCACAACACAGATAAAGTCTTTGTCTGTTGGGATAGCTATGTCAGCACCGTCACCTGCCAGCAGAATGCTGTAAGGCACAGAGTAGATGCGGCATTCTCTGTCAAAGCCGTAAATCTGGCCCCATACTGTAAGAGCTTCTTCGTATCTCATTTTGTTTTCATAAAGTTTATCTTCGCCGTAAAGACCGATAAGAGCGTCATTGTATTCGCCGTTCAGAATGTCTTTCAGCAGTTTTTTACTGTTTACCATATCAGTTTACCTCTATTTAAATAATAAATTACGTTTTTACACTAGCAAATATTATAGCACACAAACAACAAAATAGTAAACAGCAAATTGTAATGATTATAATTGCGTATGTCAAAATATAATGATAGAATATATGATAATATATTTTAAATATAGGTGATTATTATGAAAAAACCACAACACACTATTACACAGATAGCACAGCGCACCTGGTGTATCAGCGAATACGGCCTGGTAAATGCCTTTGTGGCAGAGGGGGATGATTACGCCGCCTTGATTGACGCCACCTGCGGAATAGGGGATTTACAGGAAACAGTGAGAAAAATCACAGACAAGCCTGTGGTTATCCTGCTGACACACAACCATTTTGACCACAACGGTGGCATATACCGCTTCCCGGAGGCAAAGGTGTATATGCACCCTGCGGATGCAGACCTGATGGAAAAGATGTATGCTATGTCACCGGATGGCACCTATAACGGCCTGCGTGATTTCTATATCCGCACACGCGGTCCGGTGCGCTGCCCTGAAATACCTGTGCAGGACCTGCTGGAACTTATCCCCCAGCCACAGCCGGACCCGGAATTTGAATGGACAGCTGTAAACCACGGAGACAGCGTGGACCTGGGCGGAAGAGTGCTGACTGTTATCCACACACCTGGCCACACAGACGGTGGCATCTGCTGGCTGGACAGCCGGAGTAGAATACTTTTCAGCGGAGATACAGTGAACAACAGCATTATCCTGATGCGCCAGCCTGGCAACGATACAAAGCTGATTAAGCAGTACCACGATACAGTGGCAAAGCTGTGGGCAATGGAACAGGATTATGACCGGTTAGCCATTGGTCACGACGGCATACTGCTGACAAAGGCAATTGTAAAGGATTATCTGGACCTGACAGCAGGACTGCTGGATGGCAGTATTATAGGTGAATACAAGGAAACAGGCTTCCGCAAAGGCGATGTGGCAGATCTGGGGCTGGCACAGCTGTGGTATCAGTGTGACGCGTGATATGTTTGTGAAAAATAGCTGAATGTGGCGTTGTTCCACTTGAAAATGACAACGGCAATATTATATAATTAAAATCCAGTAAAAGGGGGTACGTTATGGCAAAATATGTGGACCGGAAGGCGCGCGACCGCGCCAGACGCAGAAAACAGAAGAAAGCAAGAAGAATGGCTATGTATTCTGTCATAGTTTTGTTTGTGCTGGGTATTTCCCTTGTAATCACACAGGCTATTACCTTTTTTACCAAAGATGATGACAAACCGCCTCTGCTGGAAAATACAGACAATCCGCAGACAGAAATCACAGATACACCACAGACAGCGGACTACGCTATGGGCCCGGAAGTTTCTGCGCTGCAACTGCCCCTAGTTTCTCCTACAATAGAGCTGACACAGACTACAGCAAACGGCCGCGTGGATGTAAGCTATTTTGACGACGCCATATTTATGGGTGACTCCCTGGCAGACGGTTTCAAAGATTACGCCGCCTGGATGTCCCTCAAGGACACAGGGGCTATGTATCTGACACAGCGCAGTATGACACCGCGTTCATTCCTGCAACCGGGTGCAATGGTAGACGCAGGTGATGCAGGCGTAGTGGACGTATGGGCAACTATTACAGACAGACAGCCTGGTAAAATGTACATTACACTGGGCACCAACGCCCTGATGGCAATGGAGCCTGCAGACTTTGTGGACAGCTACTATCAGTTGGTGCAGAGAATAAAGCAGGTATCTCCTGATACTCTTATTTATATCACCACAATTCCTCCTACATCAGCAGCCTATGCCGCAAGCGAGTCACGTCTTTCGAAAGAACGAATATATGAAGCAAACCTGCAGATTGCACAGATGTGCCGACAGGAAGGTCTGGCTTTGATAAATCTGTATGATGTAGTGGAAGACAGCAATGGGTATCTGAATGAGGAAATCAATTCTGACGGCATCCATCTTACACCTGCAGGCTACAAACAGTGGCTGGATTATCTGATACAGCACACAGTGTACAGCCCGGACAGCCCGTATATCCCAGGTTCACCATATCACAAGGCAAATCTTGTGGACCCGATAATTACAGAAAACAGCAGTGAAGCATAGCCTTTGCTGCTTTTTTAATGGGGTGTAATGTTGCATAATAACCTGTATATTTTCTTCTGTTAAGGAGTATTTATGAAAACTTTATATATATCTGACCTTGATGGCACGTTGCTGAACAGCGATGTGCAGATAAGCCGGTTTACGGCAGACACACTGAACAGCCTTATTGACAAAGGGTTGCTGTTTTCCTATGCCACAGCACGTTCAATTATCACTGCAGGGGAAATCACAAAGAACATAACCGCCCGTTTTCCGCTTATCCTTTACAACGGCACAATGGTGGTGGACAATGTCACCAGACAGCCTGTGCTGACAAATTTCTTTGCGGACAATGTGTCTGCGGAATTTGTGCGCCTGTTGACGGAAAACGGCGTATCGCCGCTGGTGTACCATTACAATGAAAATATGGAAAATATGTCTTTTATTAAGGAAAAATCCACAGCGGAGATGCTGGAGTTTATCTATGAGTATGAAGGCACCCTGCGCCATCTGCCTGTGCAGGAAGATGGCTGTCTGCAAATCTCCGATACATTCTATATCGTGTGCATAGACAGCCGGGAAAAGCTGCGGCCGCTGTATCGGCAGTTAAAAGACCACCCTGCCTGCAATGCCCTGTTCCACACAGATGTGTACAGCGGCCGGTGGTGGCTGGAACTGATGCCAAAAGCCGCAGGTAAGGCTAATGCGGTAATGATGTTGAAAGAAAAGCTGGGCTGTGACAGGGTGATATGCTTTGGAGATGGCAAAAATGATATATCCATGTTTGAAGCCTGCGATGAATGTTATGCCGTGGCTAATGCCGTGGACCAACTGAAACAGATTGCCACAGCCGTGATTGATACTAACGACAATGATGGTGTTGCAAAATGGCTTTTGGAAAACGCTGAATACTGAAACCAGAGGGTATGCCCCGGCATATCCTTTTTTATTTGCTTTTTTATTATCAATAAGCTATTATATTTTTATAAATAGCAAGGAGGATGTATATGGCAGCTGTAAATATATCAAAAACCTGCAGGAACAGCACCCGACAGAACAAAAGCCTGAATGCTGTATTGGCAATAGCTGTGCCACTGGCTGTGATGCGGTTTGTGCTGTTGGTGTATGGCATACGCTATGATACAAATGATGACGCCACTCTGGCCAATATATCTGCAGGGGCTTATGGTACTGACGCATACCCGGTCTATCTCAATATTATCCTGTTTAATCTGATAAAGCCTCTTTATATGTTTGCAGGGGATATAAACTGGTATGTAATCGCTCAGCTGATCTTGTGCTGCCTGGGCGCAGGTGCGGTTTTTTACTGCCTTATGAACAGGCTGGGCACTGCAAAGGGCCTGATACTGGCCACAGCCTTGCTGCTGCCCTTTGCCACCAACTTTTTCTATTCATTCCAGTATTCCAAAACCAGCGTAATTATGCTCACGGGCGGTCTGATGCTGATAGCGGAAAATCTGGAAAAATTCAATATCTTCACGGCTATGGGCATATTGCTATCGGTCTGCGGCAGTATGACCAGATGGGAAAGCTTTTTTGCGGTGGGGGGCATATATGCCGCCATACTGCTGACCCGTTTTCTTTATATGGACAGAAAAAGTAGGCTGAATGCCGCGTTGACAATGATTGCGTTTTTTACGGTGATTTTTGGCGCTGAACTGACTGATGTAATGATTTACAGGTCTAATGACGGCTGGAAAGACTTTGTGGCGTACAACACTGCCCGTACAGAATACAGCGATTTCAAGGTTTACCTGCTGAAAGGCGATAATATTTTTGGCGATGATGTGACCGCCAATGAATTTGCACTGCTGGACAGCTGGGATTTTTATGACGGACAGAGATTTACCACTGAATTTATAAACAGCCTGTGTGAAAGAGTGCCGGGTAAAACAGCACTGCAGACGGTTATGGACACAGCCTACACCTTCAAAACATTGCTGTATGGCAGCTCCTGCCACCTTGCCTTCGCACTGGCACTTGCCGGTGGCCTGTTGCTTATAAGGAAAAATCCCCGTTGGCTGACATATGCAGCCACTGTGGGAATATTCGGTGGTCTGTTGCTGTTTCTGATGTACCGCGGCAGATTTACACGCTGGGTGGAAAGCGGCCTGCTGTGGGCTGTTACAGTAGTAATTCTGTTTTGCCTTATTGACCTGGTGCCGCAGCTGTTTGAAAACAAGACAATGCTGGTACTGCTGCTGGCGGCTATGACGGCTGTAAGCCTGCCGGAATATATTTCCCTGGCAGAAACCGCTGATTACTGGCAGCGCAGCAGAGTGGAGAAAAACTCAGCTTATGATGTGCTCAGCCGGGACAAGGACAATCTGTATCTCCTCAGCTGCGAACAGATAGACCTGGCGGCGGGCTATGACGTGTGGAAGCCCCGCACAGATAATTATTTCAGCAATATTGTTGTCCTTGGCGGCTGGCTGTCCCACACACCGCACCGAAAAGCAGTTCTGGGCAACTATGGCATTGTCAGACCAATGGCAGACAGCGTGGACAAAGCCAATGTTTATCTGGTGGGTAACAATGCCCATATTATTGCAGAATATGCCTCACGGCAACTGGGAACAGCAGTTGATGTTGTTTGGGTGGAGGGACATTCTTTGCCTGTGTATCAGCTGGTAAGAGCAAAATAAAATACTATAGTGAGCATTGAAAAGCCGGTCTGACCGGCTTTTTGCATAATCTGATAAAAATGTCAATTGCTTCTTGACAAAACACTCCTACAGTTGTAGTATGATAATAGATACTACAACTGTAGGAGGTTTGTTATGCAGAAATTATCTGATTCCGAATGGCTGGTTATGGATATTCTCTGGTCCGGGGAAAGTTTCCTTCTGGGAGAAATCACAGACAGCCTTTATGAAAATACAAAATGGAGCCGCAACACGGTGCATACCTATCTTACCCGTATGGAGAAAAAAGGTCTGGTGGATATAGACCGCACCGCAGACCCTCACCGCTATTCATACAGAATCACCAGGGAAGACTGCTCCCGCAACGAAAGACAGCAGCTGCTGAACAAGGTCTACGGCGGTTCTGTGGGGGACCTGGTGGCCGCTTTTCTGAAAGAGAGCAAAATCACACCTGAAGAAAAGGCAAAGCTGAACAAGCTACTGGACGATATGGAGGTGTAGCCTGTGACAAACGTATGGGGGTTTTTGAATCAGAGCCTGTATGTGTCATCCATGGCGCTGACAATTCTGGGGCTTAAGCTGATTTTAAAAGATAAGCTGCCTGCACGCTGGCAGTACGGTGTGTGGTCTGCGCTGGTTTTCTGTCTGCTTATACCTGTGGGCAGTCTGGGCGGCTATATATTGCCGCAGCGGCATATTTACCTGCAGGCGATGAAAAACTATGCAGAACAGGGGCTGGACTCTGTTTACACCTCTGCCGGTGAGGCAATACACAACAGCCATATCCTGCCTGTTGTCACAGAGGCGCCGCACAGCATCACAGATATTCTGTTTACAGTATATGTGGCAGGGATAATCCTGTATCTGTGCAGATATTTTATTGGCTATATCAGACTGAAAATGCTTATTTCCACCAGCAAAAACGCAGACGCAGACACACAGCTTTTTGTGAAATCTGTTGCAGACAGCTACAGCCTGCAACCCTGCAGGGTGAAAATGGTCAGCGGTCTGCCGTCAGCCTTTGTGTTTGGGGTTCTCAATCCTGTGCTGGTACTGCCTGCAGATGATGAAACCGATGAAAAGGTAATTCTTCACGAACTGCTGCACCTGAAGAACAAGGACCTGTGGCAGAATGTTTTCTGGTCACTGGCAAAGGCACTTCACTGGCCTAATCCACTGCTGCAGTTTGTGTTCAGAACAATACACAACGATATGGAAACTTTGTGTGACTACAGGGTAATGGAACTGCTGACCGGAGAAGACCGCAGGGAATACGGCAGAATACTGCTGTCTATGACAAACGACAAGTACCCTTCAGCCTTTGGCACCACATCAATTTCCAACGGCGGCCGCTTTATCGCAGAGAGAATACAGGCTATCGCCCGTTTCAAAAAATATCCGCAGGGTATGGGCGTGGTGGCAGGCTGTATAGTGGCACTGCTGTTCCCACTGGCAATAAAAGGCACTGCCATTACATATTTTGATGGGTGGGAACACACAAATAAAAACAGCTATGAATACAAACTGGCTGTGGCCAAAGCCCAGCTGGCGCGCTGTACCACTGTGGATGGCGCAATTGACGCTTATGCTAAATCAATTGTTTTCAGCTATGATATTTACGGCATACCTGCCCTGTCAGAAAAAGAAACCGGTAAATTTGCATTGCCGGATTTTGACAGCTTGTACCAGTCTGATGAAATGTATTCGGTAATCGGCATACAACACACAGAAACAGGCGGCTGCACGGCCAATATTATGCTGAAAAATTTTGTCTACGGAGATAATTACGGCACAGAATATTATCTTATTCCTATAGAGGTCACATATGAAAATGGCTGGAAAGTTCACCAGACGGCTGATTACAAATACATTTTTACAAACTCAATAGACCATACCAGCGGCCCGCCAAACACAATGGGCTACAGCGGTATAATAAATGTGGAATATGAAACCGACTACGGCAGGCTGAAAATCACAGGTGATACCGTATGGTACAGGGGATATGATGAAGAATCAGTGCCTTTGCTGAATGCAGAATTTCCTCAAAAGCGCACAGAACTGCAGACCTGGTTTCAACTGGATGAAAGCTGCCTTGGCTTTGGCAGTGCAGCCATTGCCACAGGTGCACTGGAAAATATGTCTGACAACCATAACACCCGGGAAATGTCACAGGGAATGTTGGGAAACCAGAGTATTGTTATGTCCAGCAGTGCTGGCTACAGTATGAACAATACAGTGTTTGGAGAAAATTTTGACGGAATCCTGTGGGACAGCCTTATACTTGAGGCAGACAATTCACAGATGCCTGCGGCACTACAGTTCGACCTGTGGCTGGGCACAGACCATTATCTCACACTGAAAATTGATATGGAAACGGGGGAAGTTTATGAACAAAACTTATAGTCAGTCCATACGTTCTGTGGCCTGGGCATATCTGCTGATACATTTTCATATCAATCTGGCTACCATAGACATCCTGCCGGACTGGTGGGGCTATATGCTGATATTTTCAGCACTGCCTGCCATAGCGGAAAAAGAGCCTACCGCAAAACTGCTGGAAAAATTTGTAATGCTGATGATTGGCTACACTGCAATCGAATGGCTGCTGAAAATATTTGGTGTCACATTGGATGTGTATATCCTTTCAATCTTTGTCAGCGTTATTTATATCTACACCCACTTCCAACTGCTGACCAATATTGCCGATATTGCAGACAGGGAAGCTTCTGCCGGTCATGGTGCAGCAATACGCCGTCTGCGCACATGGGTTGTTGTGGGTATTACTGCCACAAATATTATAATGTCTTTCCTGCCTAATCTCTGGCTGGTTTACGGCATTGCATTAGCCAATATACTTATTTTTGTTATCCTTTCTGCCCAGCTTTTCTCCTATGCAAAAGAGGAAGCAGCAATGGAAAATTTATGAATAATCCAGTGAATAAAAAATTATCGAATATGTTATTTTTTTAGCAAACTTGGATTTTTCAATTAATTTTTTGCGACTTTTATGTACATTTGTTTCTTGATGTAAAACAAAAATTACAATTGTTAATAAACTTTGAACGTCAAGCATTAAAAGTGCACAAAAATTTTCAACTTAATTAATCAATTTGTAGATTTTGGAAAATAACTATTCACAAATTTACTTAACTGTAGTAAAATGTTACTTGACAAAGTACCGCCCAAAAAATTCTTGCGGTGCTAAAACGAAAGGATGGTATACAACCATGGCATATTCTAAATTTGCAAAAAGATATGACTTTGAAACAGTTATGGACCGTCGTGGTCTTGACTCAACAAAATGGGATATGATTCCAATCCCAGGCGCTAAAGTAGAAGAAGGTTTCTCACACATTCCAATGTGGGTTGCTGACATGGACTTCCCAACAGCTCCAGCAGTTATCGACGCTATCATGGCTCGTCTCTTCGCTTCTCCAGCTATGGGTTACTTCCCACTGGCAGGCACAGGTTTCTACGATGCTATCATCAAATGGCATAAAGAAAGAAACAACGTAACAATCGAAAACCCAGACGTTATCTCCTACGAAAACTCTGTTCTCGGTGGCGTTTCCAACGTTATCCGTGTTTACACAGAAGAAGGCGATCCAGTTCTCCTCCACAGCCCAACATACATCGGCTTCACAGGTACTGTAAATGCTGCTAAACGTACAATCGTTCTCTCCGAACTGGTACAGGACGAAGAAGGCACATACAGAATGGACTTCGAAGATATGGAAAAGAAAGTTGTTGAAAACAACATCAAAGTAGCTATCTTCTGTAACCCACATAACCCAACAGGCCGTGTTTGGGAAGCTTGGGAAATCCAGAAATTCGTTGAACTGATGGTTAAACATGACGTTAAGATCATCTCTGACGAAATCTGGTCCGACTTTATCATGGATGGCACACATCTGCCAGCATGGTCAGTTTCTGAACTGGCAAAAGACAAAGTATCCTGCATGTACGCATGTACAAAAACATTCAACCTTGCAGGTCTCGTAGGTGCTTACTCAGTTATCCACAACGACGAATGTCGTGCAAAATGTAGAGAACTGGCTGCACAGACACACTACAACCAGCCAAACGTTCTGTCTGTTCACGCTCTCGTTGGTGCATACAATGAAGGTGGCGAATACGTTGATGAACTCATCAAAGTAATCAAATCCAACCAGCAGCATGCTTACGATGTAATGCAGACATGGGGCGGCCTCGTTAAAACACAGAAACCACAGGGTACATACGTAATGTTCCTTGACTGGACAGAATTCTGTGAAAAACGCGGCAAAACAATGGATGAAGTTCTGCAGAAATGTGTATCTGTAGGCGTTATCTGCCAGGACGGTCGTCCATTCCACGGTCCATGCCACGCACGTTTCAACTTTGCTTGCCCACACAGCTCCGTAGTTGAAGCATTCGACAGACTGACAAAATACGTTATCAACGCTGAATGGTAATTTATTACTGAAAAGTCATATAAAAGAGATGCCCTCGGGCATCTCTTTTTTTGTGTTTTTTTGAATGATGTGTAAGGGGGGCAGATTCACTGCCGTTCCCCCGTCCCACAAACGGGAGGGCGTGGAAACCCTCCGCTACGAGGACTTATTTTACACCAAACTCCGAGGGGAGGGGTTCCATCCCCGCCCGTAAATAATAACAAATTAATGTTCTGGAACAACCACGTAGGGGCGACTATCAGTCGCCAGCGGGAGGCGAAACGCCTCCCCTACAAAGTCCGATTATCCATCTGCCTGTTTATGCGCTCCTGCATTTGAAATATCATCCCTGTCCCACCTGCATACCCACATATTTATACAAACAAAAACCACCCGTCTGGGTGGTTATGATTATTTTTTCTCTTTTATGGTATGAAGGTTTCCTTTTCTGGTGTGGGTTATAGGCTGCCAGGTCACGTCCTGCAGCAGTGCAGCGATGGATACAGGCACCCAGGTCAGCATAAACAGGGGAAAAGTAAAAACATACAATATCTTTTTATACCACCGGGTATGGATTTTGTCCCACATTGTGCCAGTGGTCAGTAATCCCATTGCAAAAAATATAAAATATGCACTTGCCGCCGCTTCCAGCACAGACACGCCCAGCAGCAGGGTATCACCGCCCAGCACCGCCATAGTGGATGCTATACCATTTACTGCCACAGACAGCAGGCTGATTATTACCGCCGGCGCAATATTCATCACATATCAAAGCAGGCAAAGTCTCCGTGGGTGAAAATTCTTTTAATCAGCTGATACTTATATTTGCCGAAAACCTGAAAATTCCCCTTTGCCCAGCGCAGGCGCTGCAGCCAGCTTTGCTTAAAGGTCACAGGCTGTTCGTCATAGAATTCCGCGTTGGCGCAGTAGCCGATTCTGCGTCCGTCTGTGATATTCCAGGCAGAGAACTCTATATCCTCTGTCAACAGGTGGAACGGCCAGCCGCCCCGCAAGCGCAGAATTTCATCGGAAAACATAAACCCTGTGCCGCTTACCGCACAGCTGGTGCCCAGCAGATGTCGGGAGTGATTTAAATATTCGCTTTCTCTTAAAAACCACAGTCCGTACCCAGCGCTTATCCAGTTGTCGCCGTAGTTTTTGCTGTTGCGGAAGCTGGTTACAATATCATACCCATCGCAAAAGGTTTTATTCATCTGACTGATATAGTTTTCCGCCAGAATATTGTCTGCATCAAATACAAAATAGCCGTCAAAGGTATTCGGGCCATAATCTTCCCCGATTTTTTCCAGCAGGTATTCCATTGCATAGCCTTTGCCTGTCAGTGCACGGTTGTGGCGTGTATACACCACCGCGCCTGCCGATGTGGCGATATGGGCGGTGTCATCGGTGCAGTTGTCTGCCACCACAAAAACTGTTATAAGATGTGCCGGATAATCCTGATTTCTGATGCTGGCTATCAGGTCGGCTATTACTGCCGCTTCATTCCTTGCGGCAATCAGCACCCGGTAGCGGTTTGGTATTGCTTTGCCGTGGGGCAAATCCTTTCTGAAAAATGGAACAAATATATAGAAAAACTGATATGCATAGCACACCATAAACAAAACTGAAATAAATTTATTGAAAAACTGAACAAATTCCATTTTATTCTCCTGTGAAATGATATTTTTCAGTAATTCCAGGAACAAAACAGCTGCCTTAATCCAGGCAGCTGTTTTGTTGTATGTTGTGATGTATGGGCTTCCTGTCAGATTACGTCAAATATCAGAACAACTTTGAACAGGTCACCGTCAATAGCCAGTGACATGCTGCCGTTTAATATTTCGGTCAGACTCTGTGCAATGGACAGTCCCAGCCCGCTACCTTCGGTATTGCGGGAGGAATCGCCACGCACAAATCTTTCCATCAGTTCGTCAGGAGAAATATTCAGCTGTGTTCGTGACACATTTCTGAATGTTACAACAGCCTTGTTTTCCTTCCTTTCCAGATGCACATAGATACGTGTACCTGGCCGGGAGTATTTGCAGGCATTGTTCAAAAGATTGTCAAAAACTCTCCACAGCAATCGGCCGTCAGACAGTATATACACTTCGTCTTCAGGCAGTACCATAGCCATTTCCAGCCCTGCCAGCCGTGCCTTGTCCCGGTATTCGCCGGCGGCCTGGTTCAGCAGCAGTTTCAGTCCTGTACTGGCAAGATTTACTGTGATATTGCCTGTGGATGCCTTGCTGGCTTCCACCAGGTCTTCAATCAGCTTTTTCAGACGTATAGACTGCCTGTCCAGTACCTCTACATATTCCTTCAGAGGCTGTGTCTGCACCTTTTCCTTCTGGATAAGGTCTATATAGTTTATGATTGATGTGAGAGGGGTTTTGATATCGTGGGATACATTGGTAATCAGTTCTGTTTTCAGCTTTTCGCTTTTCAGCTGTCTGGAAACAGCATTTGCCACACCTATATTGATATTGTTCAGGTGTGTGGCCTGTTCTTCCATAGATTTTGGCAGACCTTTGGTTTCTATCTTGTAATCTGTGTCTCCGCTGGCAATAATGGCAGTGCCTTCGCGTATTTTCTGATAGCCGATGGCATACTTTGCACCGAAAAATGCCAGTATGAGAAATTCTGTCACCTTTAGTACAAAGGCTGCTTCGGATCTCATCCAGCTGTAGGTTCTGGTCACCCAGTTCAGCAGCAGACAGTCAAAGAATATCAGCCCTGCCAGTACAAGCAGCACCTGCCAGATAAAGGACAGATTGGCAAAATAATATTTTGTGCCGTCCACTGTTCTGCGCCAGAAAGAATGTATCAGGTCAAACATCATATAGATTATGGTGTTTGAAATCAGCGTTCTGGCTTTGCAGCGCACCGCAATTGACATACACAGAAAAACCGCAGCCAGATAAATACCTGCCAGCAGGAAGAATATCAGTTCAAACCCGAACACAAGACGTATGGCATAAGCCAGCAGACCTATCAGTCCGGCAATAATCCGGCCGTCCACTGCCAGATATATTTCCAAGGGAACACGGTCAAAAAAGTTTGGCTCCACCTGTTCACTGCCTTTGTAGTGACCTGCACTGCGCATAATCATTGCAAACAACGCCATACCCAGTATTATCAGCAGTCCTGTTATAAAGGGGTGTACATCTATATGACCTATGCCATAGGATGTAAATATATACGAGCCCAGACACAGGGTGATAAACACATCTACACCCAGTATGGCTATAAGCAACCCACGGAAAATTTCGTGTCTCAGTAACTGTTTCATTTACCGTTCTCCATCTTGTACCCGTGGCCCCATACCACCTTGAGATAGCGCGGTTCAGCAGGGGTTATTTCCAGCTTTTCACGCAGATGGCGTATATGGACTACCACTGTATTCTCTGCACCGTATGGCCGGTCGTTCCACACTTTGGTGTATATTTCCTTTGGTGAAAACACCTTGCCCGGGTTGTGCATCAGCAGACGCAGTATTTCAAATTCTGTAGGTGTCAGGCTGACAGGCTCTCCGTCACAGGTAACGGCCTTGCTTTTGTCATCCAGGGTAATGCCTCCTATGGTGATTTTGTCATCTCCCATCACCTTGCCGCCCAGCTTTGTATATCTGCGCAACCGACTTTTTACCCTTGCTTGCAGTTCCACAGGGTTGAAAGGCTTGGTTATATAGTCATCAGCACCCATATTCAGGCCCAGAATTTTGTCTGTGTCCTCACTTTTTGCAGATAGCAGTATAACAGGAATATTGTATTCCTCCCTGATGGCACTCAGTGCAGATATACCGTCCATCTGTGGCATCATAATATCCATCAGTGCCAGATGAATGTCATTGCCTCTGATAATTTCCAGCGCTTCTTTGCCGTTATATGCGGTAAAAGTGTTGTATTCATCGGTTGAAAGATAGATTTTCAATGCATTCACAATATCTTTTTCGTCGTCGCAAATAAGTATGTTGTACATTTTTCTCCTCCGCTTTAATTATCCCTTTTTCCTTATTAAAATTATACAACATAATTTCTTAAGATTCTCTTAATTTATTGTTACAATTGTGTCACAATGATGAAATTTTGCTGTTGATTTTTTGCCCTGTCTGTGGTATACCACAGCCGTCAGAATAAAACAAGTCTTGTTTTGAAAATTTTTATATATTATTAAATATACAAGGGGGGATTGATATGAATAATAAAAAGCTTACAGCTGCGTTTGCAATGGCATTCCACAGCAAAGGCAGGGCAAAAGTGGTGGAGGATAAAATCAGTCCTATGTATTTTACAGAGGAAGAATATTCAGACTGGCTGACAAATTCGAAAAACAATCTGCCCGGCAACCTGCCACCCTGGCGCGCAGGGGAAGCTGTAATGAAAATGATGAACAGAACGGCAGTGGGGGAAGTGCTTGCACAGACTGCCTTTACAGAGCACAGCCTGAAAACCGCGGTGTTGTTGGATGCAAAACAGTATATTTCACTGAATGCAGGGTATGACAGCTTTGCCTGCCGTCAGCCTGCCTGGGCAACCAGACTGCAGATGTTCGAAATTAATCCCCTACATATAGCTATGGATAAACAGGCCAGGCTTACAAGGGCAGAAATAGCAACGCCTGAAAATGTAAATTATATCTATGCCGATGTGTTCAGACCGGGCTGGGAAAAGTTGTTGACAAACCATCCATCTTTTGCCGGGAACTTTATCAGTTTTGTCAGTCTGGGAAATATTCCGCGACAGACCGACAGGCAGCGGTTTACACATATGCTGGAACTGCTGGCAGGTATATTGCCGCCCGGCAGCAGTATGGTGTTTTCATATAATGAGTCAGATTATGGTGGCAGTGTAGGTGACCCTTTCCCTGGCTGTGAAATGGAAATATTGCTGGGCAGCCGGGGCTTTCTGGTTTACGAACTGCTGACACCACAGCAGGTGGAGCAGACCTTTTTCACACAGTTCAATTACGCCAATATCCGCACACCGCTGAAACCACCTGACGGAGTGAATTATGTCCTGGCGGTAAAGAAAGAGCACAGGCTGATGCTGTAAATTACTGTTACAGTGCAAAAGGACCATAATGTCCCGTGCGTGGGCGATTCACACATCGCCCCAACGAAAACTGATTTTACGCACAAACAACGTAGGGGAGAGCTTCCACGCCCTCCCTCAAATAATACTCCTACTACATATGGTACATTGCTGTAACCGCGTAGGGGCGGATAGTATCCGCCCGTGGAATAACAACCAAACCTGAATTCTGTCATTCCGAGTGAGCGAAACGACGACGCGTGTCCGTCAGGGTACGAATCTTTGTATCAAGATTCAGAAAAGGGATTACTTTGCCGATGGCTATGGTGCAAAGATCCTTCGGCTCGTTTCACTCGCTCAGGATGACATTCTATACATCGCGTAGGGGCGGGCACCCTCGACCGCCCGAAAAAGGAACGGTCAAGAAAGCGTAGGGGCGGGGTTCTATCCCCGCCTGCAACAACCTGCAAAACCCGGACATCCCCACCCACCGTGTAGGGGACGGGTTCCCCGTCCCATTAACGGACGACCACAGGTCGCCCCTATGCGGAACACCAGCTTATCCACACTCGCTGTAAACGGGCGATTCGTGAATCGCCCCTACGATTTGTGGGTATACTTGCTACGCGCAGGGGTACTCCATAAACCATCTGCCATAAACACATCATAAAATTTCACACAAAAAAACACCCCGCAGGGTGCTTTTAATGTTTTATCAGCAGATTTCAATCAGTTCTTTTGTACATTTGTTGATAACTTCTGTTTCGCCTTTTTCATTGATGATAACCAGGTCTTCAATTCTGATACCGATTTCACCGCGGATGTAGATACCAGGTTCACAGGAGAATGCCATACCTGGGGCCAGGTGCATTTTGTAGTCACCGTGGATATATGGTGCTTCGTGGCCTGCATAGCCAATGCCGTGGCCCAGACGGTGGTTGAATTCATAGCCGTAGCCTGCATCTTCGATAACTTTTCTTGCTGCTGCGTCAATGTCAGGAATCCATGCACCGTTTACTGCTGCAGCTTCGCCAGCCAGGTTTGCCTGCAGAACGATGTTGTACAGTTCTTTTTCTCTTTCTGTTGCTTTGCCCACGATAACAGTTCTTGTAATGTCACTCCACATACCCTTGTATGTGCAGCCGTAGTCCATTTCAACTACTGCGTGTTCGCCGATAACAGCACTGTCACCAAAGTAGTGTGGGTTTGCAGCGTTGGCGTCTACAGCTACGATACCGCCGTGGCAGTCTTCACCGCCGTACAGCTTGCACAGACGTGCGATTTCGTTTTTAATATCTCTTTCTGTCATACCAGGTTTGATGAATTTTACGATGTCTTCAAACACTTTGTCAACGATGGCAGAAGATTTACGCAGGTTTTCCAGTTCTTCAGGAGTTTTGATAATTCTTGTCAGTTCCAGATAGTCTTTGCCGTTTACAGGTGTGAAATCAATGGCTTCCATCAGTTTGATAAGGTTGAATGCTCTTACAGAACCGTTTACAGCAATTTTCTTGCCGATAAGGCCAAAGTCTTCAAATGCTTTTTTTGCTACGCCTGTAAAGCCGTCAGAGTCCATCCACTGATAAACTTTGTCGCCGCCCATAAAGCCGATTGCTTCAGCTTCTGTCAGTCTGTTGCAGATGTAGAATGTTTCTTCTTTGTCTGTCACAACCAGAGCCTGAAAACGTTCACACAGGTATGGTTTGTGGCCCAGCAGGAAAACAAGGTCGCTGCTTGGTGCAACCAGCAGTGCGGATACGCCGTCTTTTTTCAGCTGGTCAGCCAGTTTTTTGATAAGTTCACGATTTATCATAATGTCTTCTCCTTTTTATAATTGTTACATATATAACAATATTACCACTATTCTCTTGATTTGGCAATAAAAAAAGAGCAATTCTCCCGAATCGCTCTTTGAAAATCATTTAATTTTGTCTTCAATCAGCCGTGCCACCTCATCGCTGGACTTGTCCAATGCATAGGCAAACTCGTTGTACACCATTTCCTGTGCACGGCGCAGGAAGGTGGTCTGTGTCTGGTTAAGATGTTTGTTTTTTGCCAGACTTTCGCGCTTTTTCAGGGTGAGACTTACTATTACCTGCAGCAGCTTTGGTATTTCGTAGCTGCTTATTAGTGAAGAATAAAAATCCTGTATACCCTTTGGGTTGCGTGTTTCAGGGTAGGCAGGCTGTATGCTGTCTACCATATCAATGTACTGCCGTGCCGTGTCGCGGTCTATGGCCAGACGCATAAATGCCTTTGTGTCGATAGGCACGTATATCATTTCTTTGTGATTTTTTGACAGTGGCTGTAGTGTGTAATAATCCACGTGGGTAGGCAGCCCTGCCAGGGCAGGTTCACCAATGTTTTTTACTTCACAAACGCCGGTGGTGGAATAAAATACAATATCGCCTATGTTAAACATCTTTACAGCCTCCATACTATTTTTATTAAGTATAATTATATCAAAATTTAGATAAAAAATCAAAGGCCGATTTTCAGTTTATAATATTTCGGCAAAACTACCGAGAAATAAAGCTGTTTACCTTTGCAATTTTGGGCAAAATGGACAGTTGTGTTCTGTACGTATACAGTATATGAATATCTGTGAAAATTTCTTACCATAACAAAACCGGGCTGTTTATGCAGCCCGGCCGGATTGTATAAAATTATTAAACTCTGAAGTCGATTTTTTCCTGGATTGTGCCGTGTTCTTTTGTGTATTTGAACCATTTCCAGATGCCGTAGAATGTAACCACCAGCATTGCAATATCGTCAATCAGCAGACCGTAAGCACCGGCGGAAATATCCATAGCCAGGTACAGGATTGTTGTGATAACCCATGCATACCAGTGTTCAGAGTAGCGCAGCATCAGCAGGGTGCCGTTTACCATACCCATAGCTGTAGCAAATGCTTCCAGATAGGAGTCCTGGCTGCCAGGCATGTTGGACATAATAGAGCCCATTACCAGACAGAATACCACACAGCCAATCAGCAGGCCGATGGATTTTTTCCAGCCCAGACGTTTTACAACTGTTACGTTTTCATCGTCGTTGTCCACGTGACCTGACCACTGGATAAAGCTGAGGATATCGATTGGAATCCAGAAGAATATACAGCTCAGCATCAGTGTGTACCAGCCCAGATGCCATGCAAGAATGATGTATGTGATTTCGATAAGGAAGATATCTATGATAAAGTTGCCACGGAACTGTTTTGCGTTCATTGTTTCAACCAGTGGGTTTGCAATAACGTTACAAACAGAGCAGAACAGCAGCAGTGGGCTGGCGGTACTTTCCAGCATCAGGTCTGGGAAGAAAATTGCCATGCCGATAGCCAGCACAACAACAAATGTCATATATATGGCTTCCAGTTTTGTAAATGATTTGAAAAAGCTTATAAGGCTTGGGTATTTAAGTTTATTTTTATCCATCGGAGTAATTAACCTTTCTTGTTTATATATTGGGCCAGCTTAGGGAATGCGCGCAGGGCGTTGTTCCAGTAAATATCTTCAAACTGGTCTTCTGTAAATATTTTTGCAATTGAATAATCGTATTTGTCAAATTCCCACAGCAGAATAGGCGGACAGAAGTCTGTGCCGTAAAGAATCTGTTTGTAGGTATCTGGATATTGATGAATTGCGTGTGCCCACTGTGCGATAGTGCCTTCTTCGTCAGCAGCTACTTCTGTGCCAGGCTCAAATGCGCCTGCAAAGTCTGTGAACATATTTGGCAGGCCGTGCATGGCCTGTACGCTTTCATCATAATATGGATCGCCCATATGGGCGCATATAAAGTTTACTGCAGGGTATTTTCTTGCCACATTTGCAATATATGCCATACTGCTGCCTTCAACATCGTTTTCGTAAGGCAGATGGTATGATGGCAGACCTGTGTGAAATGTTACAGACAGGCCGTGCTTTGCACAGAAATCATATATCGGCATCATTCTTTCGTCATCGGCTCTGCCTGTCTGGTAAGAGAGAAATATTTTCAGACCTACCACCTTGCAACCCGGACGCTGTGCCATTTTTTCGCCGATAACTGCCAGCTGTGCAGGAATATCCTTGTGAATGTCCACAGATGGACAGAGAAACAGTCTTTCGTGACCGTCTGTCAGGTCCCAGGATTCGTCAGGCATTTCCTCTTTTGCCATATATGGCAGAAATTCCATAACTAAAGCGTAATCTCCGCCCCCAGGGTTATCAAAATACTGTGCGCTGATCTGACGGTTTACAATATGGGTATGGCAATCGATTTTGTGTTGTTTAGTCATTTCCTGACCTCCTTTAACTGTTTAATGGGAATAAGCTTGCCTTTCGCTTACACCACCAGAAAAGTATATCATATTTCATAAAAAAGATAAATAAAAAGATTAGTATGCAGATAAATTTTGTAGTATCTTTACATTAATTTATATATCCTTGCAGATGTTATTTATATGTTATGCTGTAAAAATTTCCGCATCTTGTATATTAATAAACTATTAAAAAGATAAGTTCTGTTTGTAACAGAATATCAGATGTGTTTATTGAGACGACAAAAGTGATATATCGTATATATTCAATATACACCTGTGATGCAATAGCAATACAACATTGCAAAAAGCAGAATGATTGTCTATAATTTAACTATCATTTTACGGAAAAAAAGGAGACAGATTATGAAAAAACCTGTTATTGTGATTTCACCGGAAGCTCAGAGCAAAAAAGTAGGGGATTGGGATATGAGCGTTTACTGTTCAAGCCAGAAATATGCAAGGGAGCTTGAGAGCCGCGGTGCGATTGCTATCATTCCTGCTTTTCTGAGCGCAGAGGACGCTGAGCAGCTTATGTCAATTGCAGACGGCCTGTTTATGACAGGCGGTGCAGACGTAGACCCTGCCCGTTACGGCGAAGCAGTACAGCCATACTGCGGTGAACTGGAAAAAGACCGCGATGAATCAGACTGGAATCTGATGGCAGCAGCAACAAAACACAAAAAACCTATCTTCAGTGTATGCCGCGGCAGCCAGTATACAAACGTATTTTTTGGCGGCACACTGTATCAGGACCTGCCTACACAGCTGCCAAGCGATGTAAAACACGTTGACCTTGCAGGCGCCTTTGGCGAAAACAGCCATATTGTAAATATCGTGCCTGGTACACCTCTCCACAAACTGCTGGGCAAAGACTCTATCGGTGTAAATACCACACATCACCAGGGTTATAAAACTCTGGGTGAAAAACTGGTGCCTATGGCTTATGCACCGGACGGTCTGGTGGAAAGCTTTTACCTTGATGACCCTGACCACTGGGTAAGATGCTATCAGTGGCACCCTGAATTGATGACATTCAACGAAAATATGGATGCACTTATCACTGACTTTATAAATGCAGCAAAAGAAAATATGAGCAAATAATATACATAGCAAAAGCACCAGATACGGGTGTTTTTTGTGTATATCTGAATATCAGGCATTGCAGCTGCTTGAATTGCAAACAGAGCATACAGCATCAATTTTATCAGGGTATTGTTTGCACTGCATAAGTTGCTATAGACAATAAGAAAATAAGTACTTGTTAAAAGTATATCCATTTGATACCATAATATTATAAAAGAAAACGCGTTGCAACGGAGGAAAATATGAAAGAATACACCAAAGCAAGTTTTGATAGTAACCCTACCCAGCGCGAACTGGATAATCTTCAGGTGGCATATCGTGCCGCCTGTGAAGCAATAGTACTGCTGGAAAATGACGGCGCACTGCCGCTGACAAACAGAACAATCGCACTTTTCGGCAATGGTGCCAACCGCACCATCAAAGGCGGTACAGGCAGTGGTGAAGTAAATGAACGCCACAGCGTATCAGTGCTGGAAGGAATGGAAAACGCAGGCTTTACAATCACCACAAAAGGCTGGATTGCAGAATATGACCGGCTTTATGCTGCCAAAAAAGAAGAATTCAATTCGAACAGAATCAAAAAGCTGATTAAAGACCGCAACCTGCTGGGGGCGTTTCTTACAGATTTTCCAGGCTGTGATGCAAGAGCCATTACAGAAGATGATATTACTGAATCAGCTACAGACACCTGTATATATGTGCTGTCCCGCCAGGCCGGTGAAGGTCTGGACCGCGTGGCAGAAAAAGGCGACCTGTTTATCACTGACAGAGAAAGAGCAGATATTACATTGTGTGCTGAAAAATATGATAAATTTATTCTTCTTATCAATGCAGGCAGCCAGCTGGATATGAAGTTCCTGCAGGAAATCGGCGGCATCAACGCCGTTCTGTTTATGGCACAGCTGGGTACAGCAGGCGGCAACGCAGTGGCAGACACTCTGCTGGGTAAAGTAACCCCAAGCGGCAAGCTGACTGACACATGGGCAAAACAGTATGCCGATATTCCATATTACGACCAGTTCAGCTATCTTAACGGCGACCTGAACGACGAATATTATCACGAAGATATTTTTGTGGGCTACCGCTATTTTGACAGCTTTGGCGTGGAACCTGCATATCCTTTCGGCTACGGCAAAAGCTACACTGATTTTGCTGTCAAGCCGGAAAGTGTTTCAATAGACGGCACTGCAGTTACAGTAAAAGCAACTGTAGAAAATACAGGGGATAAATTCAGTGGCAAGGAGGTTGTACAGGTTTATCTGTCCAGCCCACAGGGTAAGCTGTATAAGGAATATCAGTCACTGGCAGGCTTTGCAAAAACAGCTTTGCTTGCCCCACATGCTGCAGATAAAGTACAGGTTACTTTTGATATTGCAAAATTTGCCAGCTATGATGAAGAAACAGCCAGCTACATACTTGAAAAAGGTGAATATATTGTCCGCGTGGGCACATCATCCCGAAACACACAGCCTGTTGCAGTTATAGTGCTGGATGAAACAGCTGTTGTTTCAAAACACGAAAACATCTGCCCTGTTCACAAAGAATTTGAAAAACTGACAGAGCCTGCAGTAAAACCACGGCCTGCGGATGAAAATCTGCCAAAACTTGCACTGTCTGCATCAGCAGTAAAAACGGTGGCTTATACATATGAAACACCTGCAGTATGCGATGATAAACGCGTGGCAGAATTTATGGAAAAGCTGTCTGTAGAGGATATGATGGATATTGTTATCGGTGTGGGTATGTTCGGCGGTGAAAGACGCTTCAATATGCCTGGCTCTGTTGGCAATACCACATCAAAATTCTGGGATAAAGGACTGGCAAATGTAACCCTGTGTGACGGCCCTGCAGGTCTGCGTATTTCAAAGCGTGCGGCCATCACAAAGAAAAGCGAAATCAAAAATGTTGATATGCCATTCTCATCCTTTGATACACTGCCTAAATTTATCAAACGCTTTATGGTTGCAGACCCTGATAAAAACACTCTGCTGTATCAGTACACAACCGCTTTCCCTGTGGCTACAGCATTGGCACAGACCTTCAACACAGAAATACTTGAAGAAGTGGGCAGTGCTGTTTACAGGGAAATGAAAGAATACGGTGCAGTATACTGGCTGGCACCTGCACTTAACATCCACCGCAATCCGCTGTGTGGCAGAAACTTTGAATACTTCTCTGAAGATCCGTTCCTTTCAGGTGTAATGGCAGCAGCTATTACAAAAGGTATTCAGCATGAAGATGGCTATTATGCAACAATTAAACACTTTGCTGCCAACAATCAGGAAAACAACCGCAATTTTGTTTCCAGCAATATGAGCGAAAGGGCATTGCGTGAAATCTATCTGCGCGGCTTTGAAATAGCAGTCCGAGACGGCGGTGCAAAATCTGTAATGACCGCATACAACAAAGTCAACGGCACATGGGCACCTAACAGCTATGACCTGTGTACAAAGGTACTGCGCAATGAATGGGGTTTTGATGGTGTGGTTATGACCGACTGGATGTCCACAGGTGACGGAAAGGCAGACAACGCCCTGGCTATGAAAGCTGGTAACGATCTGATTATGCCGGGCGGTAAATATTACAAAAAAGATATGCTGGAAGGCTTGCAGGCCGGCAGATGCAGCGAAGAAGATATCCGCCGTTGCTGTGCAAATGTAATCAGACTTATATTTGCAAGTCAGATTCAGAAAGAGTATATTGACAATAAATGATTTTACAGAATAAAGGAGATTACTATGGAACTGACAAAAGCTATTGAAAACAGAAGAAGTATCCGCAAATACAAGGATATGTCAGTGACTGAAGAACAGGTGAGAGAAATCCTGAAAGCTGCATCCCTGGCACCATCCTGGACCAACAGCCAGCCATCCCGTTATTATGTGGCTATGGGCGATGCCCGTGACGCTGTTGCTGCAATGCTGCCTGAATTCAATCAGAAAAACGTTATTAACGCTCCTGTACTTATTGTTACAGCAGTTGTAAAAGGTACATCCGGATATAACAAAGACGGCAGTGCTCGCACCCATCTGGATGACGGCTTTCTCCATTTTGACAACGGACTGCGGGTACAGAACATCTGCCTGAAAGCCCTGGATATGGGTCTGGGCAGTCTGATTATGGGCGTATATGATGAAAAGGCTATCAGGGAATATTTTGAAATCCCTGACACACAGGAAATTGTATGTGTGCTGTCAATCGGTTATCCTGATATTGACCCTGATGCACGTCCACGCTTGTCTGTGGATGAAATCGCAGTTTTCAAAAAATAATAAACTGAAAGCGGTGCCTGTCACCGCTTTTGCTTTGTGAAGAGCTGATGGGCAATTCGTGAATCGCCCCTCCAGAAAGGGGTTCGGGGAAAGTATTTCCCCGAATAATAATCGCGCAGTCTGCGGAAAGTAATTAACATTCAAGGGCGTAAGCAGGTTGAATGTTAATTACGTAAATCGAGGAAAAATTACAGTGCGAACGAACATCGTGAGTGAGGTTTATAATTTTTTCCGATTTGTAGCAGGCGTAGCATTCCACACACTGTGCAGCGTTTGTGGGGCGCGGGGGAATCGCAACCCCCGCGGTTTTGGTTACTTTTGCCACCAAAAGTAACGCCAGCGCAGCGTTGAAAAACGTTATAATTACACTAAAGTATATATTTTTATAGAGTAAATGCTACAACAAGTCGTCATAAATACAAAAGTTAGATTATGTAGTTATTCAAATAGTTCTCAAAAACCCTCCCCATTTACACCTCATCATATTTATGCTATCCTTAAATTATACTTTAACCGGAAGGTGATACTATGATAAAAGAATTAATCCACGACCCTGCCTTTCTTTCACTGAAAGCCATCCCTGCCACGCAGGAGGATATACAGATTGCCACAGACCTGCTGGAAACCCTGATTGCTCATTCGGACAGTTGTGTGGGTATGGCGGCAAATATGATAGGCCACACAAAGCGCATTATCGCTGTGGACAATGATGGCGAATATCTGGTTATGCTGAACCCTGTCATCATCAAAAAATCCGGTCAGTACACCACACAGGAAAGCTGTCTGTCTCTGCTGGGAGGTCCGCGTCCCGCAACACGCTATCGTTCTATAAAGGTACAGTGGCAGACCACAGAACTGAAACCAAAAATCAAAACATTCACAGGCTTTACTGCACAGATTATTCAGCACGAAATTGACCATTGTGACGGCATATTGATATAAAAGTTTTATAGTGAAACTGTTTACAAAATGCACTTTTTTTGTATATAATAAAAAGCAGCAATGAGAAACGGAGAAAAGTAATGGACAGAACAAAACACACCCTGAACGAGCTGCTGGTAGGCCTGTTCAACTATATCCTCTATATAGAGGAAAAAAACCTGAAAGACCAGGGTGTAAAGCTGACAATGCACGAAGTACACACTCTGGAAAGCATCCAGAAAGCCAGCGACAACAGTATGACCTATGTTGCACGCCGCTGTATGGTGGCTCAGAGCACCCTGACCAGCAATGTGGCAAATCTGGAGAAAAAGGGATATGCTGTCCGCTATAAGGATGAGCACGACAAACGTATCACACGTGTTTCCATCACAGACAAAGCACTGGAAGTGCTGAAGATCCACGAGGAATTTCACGAGCATATGATAAACAAAGCTGTTCACGACCTGGGTCTGGATGAAAACGAACTGCTGATAGATACATTGGAAAATATTCTGGAATATTTCCGTGAAGAATATCACGACAAAACACAAATCAAGGAATAAAAGCCAAAGGCATCTGCAATAATTACTGCAGATGCCTTTTTTGTTGCCTGTTTTTATAAATTAATTTCACAGATTGTGGAAAAATGTGAAAAAAATGTTAAATATGGCAAAAAGGTATTTACTTCGATAGTCGAAATAATTATAATAGGCTTCAGATTACTTCGAATATCGAAGTAATTAAAATTTTGGATTAATACTTTGAATATCAAAGTAATTTTAAAGGAGAAATACTATGTTAGAACAGGTAAAAAAGGTACTGGTAGACGCAATTATCGTGGATGAAGAAAAAATCACACCACAGGCAAGACTGAAAGAAGATCTTGATATCGACTCTCTTTCCGCAGTAGAGCTTTCTCTGGAACTGGAAACAGAATTCGACATCCGCATCGAAGACGAAGAACTTGCCGCACTGGTAACTGTTCAGGATATTATAGACCTCATCAACGCAAAAAAATAAACACTTTCCCGGAGATGAGCCAGATTTGCTGGCTCATTTTCCTATAGGAGCAAAATTATGGACATACAGCTTTTGAAAGACGTTGTGGCGGTGTTTGAAAACAGCACTCTGTCCGCAATGGAACTGGAAGCGGAAAATATTAAACTGAAACTGAAAAGAGAATATACATCTTCACAGACAGCATCTGTGGCGGCACAGCCGGAAACACAGCGGCCACAGGCAGAGTATGTTAAATCACCGCTGGTGGGTACATTCTATGCAGCACCGGCGGCGGACAAACCGCCTTTTGTACAGAAAGGCAGCTATGTAAACCGGGGAGACACGCTGTGTATCATCGAGGCAATGAAAGTGATGAACGAAATCAAAGCCCCGAAATCCGGCTGGATTACAGACATCAAGGTGAAAAACGGTGATATGGTCCAGTATGATGATGACCTTATTGCTATAGGAGACAAAAATGATTCGTAAAATCCTGATTGCAAACCGCGGCGAAATCGCAGTGCGCATTATCCGCACCTGCAGGGAAATGGGGATAGAAACTGTGGCGGTGTACTCCACCGCAGACAGGGATGCCCTGCATCTGCAGCTGGCCACAGATTCTGTGTGTATAGGAGGTCCGCGCCCGGCAGACAGCTATCTGAATATGAACAATCTTATCCAGGCGGCTATCAATACCGGCTGTGATGCCATACACCCCGGCTTTGGTTTCCTCAGCGAAAATCCGTCTTTTGCCCGTATGGTACAGGAAAAAGGTCTGATTTTTATCGGTCCATCACCTGAAGTGATTGAAAAAATGGGCAACAAAGCCACAGCGCGCCAGCTTATGATGGCTGCAGGTGTGCCTGTGGTGCCTGGCAGCAAACAGCCTGTGCAGGATGTGAAAACAGGTCTTGAAAAGGCTGCAGAAATCACCTGGCCTGTTATGATAAAGGCCAGCGCAGGGGGCGGCGGCAGAGGCATACGCATCGTAAAGGAAGAATCAGAGTTTGAGGCGGCTTTTCTCGCCGCAAAGGCAGAGGCTCTGGCAGCCTTTGGCAACGATGAAGTATATATGGAAAAGTATATACAGAACCCCAAACATATAGAGGTGCAGATTATTGCAGACAAGCACGGCAATGTCATTCACCTTTATGAACGCGACTGTTCATTCCAACGCCGAAACCAGAAAATGATAGAGGAAGCCCCCTGCTTTGTTCTGGATGCATCTACCCGTGAAAAACTGGTGGCAGATGCGGTAAAAGCCTGCAGATATGTGGGCTATGATTCTGCCGGCACGGTGGAATTCCTGCTGGACAAGGACGGCAACCATTATTTTATGGAGATGAACACACGTATACAGGTGGAGCACCCTGTCACAGAGATGGTATGCAATGTGGATATTGTAAAGCAGCAGATAAAGGCTGCTGCAGGCCATAAGCTGACCATAAAACAGCAGGATGTACAACTGTCCGGCTATGCTATGGAATGCCGCATCAATGCAGAAAATATCCGCAGGGATTTTGCCCCAGCACCGGGAATAATCAGCTTTCTTCATCTGCCGGGGGGCAAAGGCGTGCGCATAGACAGCGCAGTATACAACGAATACACCATTTCGCCCTACTATGATTCAATGATTTTAAAACTTATCACATTCCGGCCATCCCGTCTGGAATGCATACGTAAAATGCGCGGTGCACTGGAAGAATTGATTATAGGCGGAGTGGAGACCAATATAGAATTTCATTATCTGGCACTGCACAACAAAACCTTTGTGGAGGGCAGCTATGACACCTCTTTTGCACAGAGGTTTATACAGGAACTGAAAGACAATGAATATTTTGTTTAAAAACAGACAGCAGCGGCTGACCAGCTTTCAGCAACGGCGAAAAAAAGCAAATAAAGACAATAATAGTCCTAAACAGGACAAAAAGACAAACGCCTGCCCCTCCTGCGGACAGATATGCACATACACACAACTGAAAGAAAACCTGTATGTCTGCCTGCACTGCGGCAATCATTACAGAATCAGCGCCAGAGAGAGAATCTGCCAGCTGACGGACGAAAACTCTTTCAGGGAAACAGACCGCAATATGACCACCACAGATTCTGACAGCTTTGAAGGCTATACAGAAAAGCTGGAAAAATACAAGGCTGAAACAGGTCTGAATGAGGCTGTGGTCTGCGGCACGGCCACAATAGGCGGCACAAAATGCGCCATAGCGGTTATGGACAGCTATTTTATGATGGGCAGCATGGGCAGTGTGGTGGGTGAAAAAATCACCCGACTGATTGAACTGGCAACCAGAAAAGGTCTGCCGCTTGTAATCTCCTGCACCAGCGGAGGTGCCCGTATGCAGGAGGGTATCATATCGCTGTTCCAGATGAGCAAAACCACCGCCGCCCTGAAACGCTTTTCAGAAAAAGGCGGCCTGTACATTTCACTGCTTACCCACCCCACCACAGGAGGAGTTTCTGCCAGCTTTGCAATGCTGGGGGATATTATTATCGCAGAGCCTGACGCCACCATCGGTTTTGCAGGCAAGCGAGTTATAGAAAAAACCATCAACCAGCAACTGCCGGAGCATTTCCAGACTTCACAGTTTCTGCAACAAAAGGGTTTTGTGGACATTATAGCACAGCGAAAAGATATAAAAACCACAATTGCCGGCCTGCTGGCGATGCACAGTGGCAGCCACAGTATGCACAGCAGGAAAAGTCGCAGGGATTTTTACCAGACCTCACGTATGAAAAACAGCCGTGGTATCACCGCCTGGCAGCGCGTGCAGACCGCCCGTGCGCCGGACAGACCAAAATCACAGGACTATCTGCCACTGCTGTTTGAAAACTTTATCCCTCTCCACGGGGACAGATATTACGGGGATGACGGCGCTCTGCTGGCAGGTATTGCAGATTTCCACGGTATGCCTGTCACAGTACTGGCACAGACAAAAGGCAAAAACCTGCAGGAAAATATTGATAAAAACTTTGGTATGATGCACCCGGAAGGCTACCGCAAGGCAATACGCCTTGCACAGCAGGCGGAAAAATTCCACCGCCCGGTAATCACTTTTGTGGATACATCCGGGGCATATCCCGGCAAAGGTGCAGAGGAACGCGGCCAGGCACAGGCTATCGCCCAGTGTCTGCAGATATTTTCCGGACTGAAAACACCTGTTATCTGCGTGGTGCTGTCAGAGGGCGGCAGCGGCGGTGCTCTGGCGCTGTCGGTGGCAGACAGGATTGTAATGCTGGAAAACGCGGTTTACTCCATACTTTCACCGGAAGGCTTTGCCAGCATACTGTGGAAAGATGGCAGCCGTGTGCAGGAAGCGGCAGAGGCTATGGAACTGACAGCATATCATCTGAAAGAGAAAGGCATCATAGACCATATCATCCGCGAACCTGCCGGCGGCGCACAGGAAAACATACCTGCTGTGGCACAGGCTATAGACAGCTGTATTTACAGTGAATTGGTACAGCTGATGAAGAAAAAAGAAAAAACACTGCTGGACGAACGCTATGCAAAATTCCGCAGAATAGGAACAACAGAATGAACAATATACTGATTTCCGGCAGCGGCTATGCCGTTGCAGGGCAACGTATCACAAACGATGACCTGGCGCAGGTGGTGGACACGTCTAACCAATGGATTGTCACACGCACAGGCATTCACAGCCGATATGTCAGCACAGATGAAAATACCTCACAGCTGGCGTACCGCGCCGCAGTAAAAGCCATAGAAAATTCAGGCATCGACAAAAATGAAATAGACCTGATTATTGTGGCCACTATGACGGCAGACAATTTCACCCCGTCCACAGCCTGTCTCGTACAGGACATGCTGGGGCTCAACGGCAATCACGTAATGGCCTTTGACGTAAATGCAGCCTGCAGCGGCTTTCTGTATGCCGCACATATAGCGGCGGCAATGCTTGGGCAATATAAATGTGCTCTTGTAATCGGGGCGGAAACCCTGTCAAAGCTGATTGACTGGACAGACCGCAATACCTGTGTCCTGTTTGGTGACGGCGCAGGGGCGTTTGTAATGCAGGCGGCAGACAGCGAAAAACAGCTCCATTTCTATGCCCAGAGCATAGGGGACAGCAGCGGTACCCTGCAGGCGGCAGCGCTGCCGATGCACCCTGCATTGCAGAACACAGAAAAAACCTTTGGTTATCTGCAGATGGATGGCAACGAAGTTTTCCGCTTTGCCATCAGGGCCATGGAACAGGCCATCGCTGAAGCACTGACCATGGCAGGCAGAACAATTGATGAAATAGACCTTATTATCCCCCATCAGGCCAATATGAGGATTATTTCCCACGTGGCACGCCGTATGAAGCTGCCGCTGGACAGGTTCTTTACCAATCTGGCAGACTTTGGCAACACATCAGCCGCCAGTATCCCCATTGCTTTTGCCCAGGCACATGAGCAGGGATTACTGAAACAGGGAATGAAAATTATCCTTGTGGGCTTTGGCGGTGGATTTACCTACGGCTCTGCATATTTAGAGCTGTGATTTACAGGAGATATATATGATAAACGAAATGCTGAATATAAAATACCCTGTTATTCAGGGTGCTATGGCAAATATAGCCACCGCACCTTTTGCCGCAGCGGTTTCCAACCGGGGTGGTCTGGGTATTATTGCCACAGGTGGTATGACTGTGGACCGGGCCAGACAGGCAATTACCGATTGCCGCAGCCTTACAGACAAACCCTTTGGCGTGAATGTAATGCTTTTGAACCCCAACACACCGCAGATGATGGAAATGCTATGCCAGGAAAAGGTGGCTGTAGTCACCACTGGTGCAGGCAATCCGGGTGTGTATATAAATGCCCTGAAAGCCAGCGGTGCAGTTGTTATACCTGTGGTGCCCAGTGTGGCGCTGGCTGTGCGTATGCAGCGCGCAGGGGCAGATGCGCTGATTGTGGAAGGCTGTGAAGCAGGGGGACACATAGGAGAACAGACCACCATGGCTCTGGTGCCGCAGGTGGCAGATGCTGTGTCCATTCCTGTCATTGCTGCAGGTGGCATTGCAGACAGCCGCGGACTGACTGCTGCCCTGGCTCTGGGGGCAGAGGGGGTGCAGATTGGCACCTGTCTGCTGGTAAGCGAAGAATGTCCAATCCACACAAATTACAAGCAGGCTGTACTTAAAGCAAAAGACACAGACACCACCGTTACGGGTCGCACAGGCGGCACACCGGTGCGCATTTATAAAAACCGTATGAGTCGCCTTTATCTGCATCTGGAAAAACAGGGCGCCGACAGACAGGAACTGGAAAAACTCACCCTGGGTGCCCTGCGCAGAGCTGTTTCTGACGGCGATATTCAGGATGGCTCTGTTATGATGGGCCAGATTGCAGGCCTGTGCAACGAAATAAAAACCGTTGCAGCCATTATCGATGATATGGTAAAGGGCGCAAAGGCAGAAATCATATCAGTACAACAAAAACTGGAGAAGATACAATGTTGAAAAGTGTTAAAATAGCTGACCGCACTCTGGATGTTCCTATTGTCCAGGGCGGTATGGGTGTGGGGATATCCCTGTCCGGTCTGGCAGGTGCTGTGGCGGCGCAGGGCGGTATGGGAGTTATCAGTGCGGCCCACCCAGGATATAATTATCCCGGCTTCTGGCAGGAATCCACTGCTATCAATCGTCAGGCGATTATTGACCATGTAAAAAAGGCGAAGCAGACCGCCAACGGCAAAGGTATGGTGGCGGTGAATATTATGGTTGCCGGCAGAGAGTATGACAATATGGTTCAGGCCGCCATTGATGCAGGGGCAGATGCCATTATTTCCGGTGCAGGTCTGCCTCTGTCACTGCCACGGCTGGCACAGGGGGCGGACATACTGTTGGCTCCAATAGTTTCCAGCGGCAAGGCAATCCGACTTATCACATCAGCATGGGACAGGCGTCACAAAACAGCACCAGATTTTGTTGTGGTGGAAGGTAGTCAGGCAGGGGGACATCTGGGATTTAAAAAAGAAGATTTACTTTCTGATAGCTGTGAAACTCTGGAGGAAATTCTGCCACAGGTGCAGAAAGAACTGCAGCCCTGCCGCGAAAAATACGGCAAAAAAATACCTGTTTTTGTGGGCGGCGGTGTGTTTACAGGGGCGGATATTGCACATTTTATAAACCTTGGCGCAGACGGCGTGCAGATAGGCACCCGTTTCATTGCCACAGAAGAATGTGATGCAGACATTCGTTTCAAGCAGGCTGTTGTGGATTGTAAAAAAGAGGATATTGCCATTGTCCAAAGTCCTACAGGCTTTCCGGGTAGAGCGGTGATGAATGACTTTATGAAAGCAGTAAAACGGCGCGGCAATATTTCTGTGCAGAACTGCCTTGCCTGCCTTACTCCCTGCAAACCACAGGACACACCTTACTGTATTTCACGGGCGCTGATACAGGCGGCAAAAGGGAATATTGAAAAAGGTCTGGTGTTTGTGGGTTCCAACGCATGGAGAATCACAGAAATCACCACAGTAAAACAGCTTATGGATGAACTGATTACTGATGCCGATAAAGCATTACAGGAGAGTTAGCTATGAAAATTGGTTTTTTGTTTGCAGGTCAGGGCTCACAGAAAGTGGGTATGGGCGCAGATTTATACGCCCGGTATGACAGCGCAAAAGAAATATATGATAATTTAAACCTTGATTTCGATATAAAACAGCTGTGCTTTGAAGGCTCTGCTGAAAAACTGAACGACACCGCCTATGCACAGAGCTGTATCGTGGCCACCTCTATGGCTATAGCAGAAATACTTGCGGCATATGGCGTACAGCCTGCATATACAGCAGGGCTAAGCCTGGGTGAATATTCTGCCCTTGCCTTTGCAGGTGCAATGTCAGTGGCAGACGCCTGCGCCATTGTGAGACAGCGCGGCAGAATTATGGCAGCGGCACTGCCAGCAGGAACCACAAAAATGGTGGCAGTTATGGCTATGGATGAAAAAATCATACTTGATGCCTGCAATGCTGTGGCAGATGTGGGCGTATGCTCTATCGCAAACTACAACGCCCCCGGGCAGATTGTTATCACCGGGGAAAATTCTGCGGTGGACGCTGCTATTGAATTGCTGAAAGGAAAAGGACTGCGCCGTGCAATACCGCTGAACGTAAGCGGTGCTTTCCATTCACCCCTGCTGACAGATGCATCCCTGCAGCTGAAAGCAGTGCTGGATAATTATGATATAAAACAACCCCGGCTGCCTGTTGTGTACAATGTTACAGGCACAGAAAGCAATCAGCCGGTTGCAGACCTGCTGGTACAGCAGATAAAAAGCAGTGTGCGCTTTATGCAGAGCGTGGAATATATGATTTCACAGGGTGTGGACACCTTTGTTGAAATCGGTCCGGGCAATTCCCTAGCAGGCTTTGTCCGCAGAATCAACAGGGATATTCCTGTTTACACAGTAGAGGACATACCGTCTCTCAACAAGGCATTGGAGGCTTTGAAATAATATGGAAAAGAAAACAGTATTGATTACCGGTGCAGCCAGTGGTATAGGCAGGGAAACCGCCCTGCTTATGGCGGCACAGGGTTACAATGTGATTATAAATTATGTGGGCAGTGACGAAGCCGCTGTGGCAGTGCAGAACGAATGCATTGCCCTGGGGTCAGACAGCAGGATTTACAAGGCGGACGTATCAGATTTTGCCGCTGTGGAAACTATGGTGGCACAGATTGTAAAGGATTACGGCCACATAGATGTGCTGGTGAACAATGCAGGCATCACAAAGGACAATCTGTTGCTGCGTATGAGCGAAGCGGATTTTGATGCAGTGATAAATGTTAATCTGAAAGGCACTTTCAACTGTATCAAGCAGGTTTCACGCCAGATGATGAAACAGCGCGGCGGTGCAATCATCAATATGTCCAGCGTTGTGGGACTGTCCGGCAATATGGGTCAGGCAAACTATTCTGCCAGCAAGGCAGGGGTAGTTGGACTTACCAAAACAGCAGCCAAAGAGCTGGCAGGCCGCGGCATCCGTGTAAATGCAGTTGCACCGGGATATATAGACACAGCTATGACTGCTGTGCTGTCCCGGGATGTGAAAGCTAAAATCCTGTCCCATATTCCTCTGGGCACTCTGGGCACAGCACAGGACGTGGCACAGCTGGTGGCGTTTCTGGCATCAGATGCCAGCCGCTATATCACAGGCCAGGTTATCTGCGTTGACGGCGGCATGGCAATGTAAGGAGAAAAAATATGAAAAGAAGAGTAGTTATCACCGGTATGGGTGCACTGTCCCCAATCGGCAACACAGCAGAGGAAATGTGGCAGTCTGTTCTGGACGGAGTTTGCGGCATTGACAGAATAACTCATTTTGATACCACAGATTTCCGTGTAAAGCTGGCGGGGGAAGTGAAAAATCTGGACACAGACCGGTTTTTCTCCAAAAAGGATTTCAAATTCAATGACCGTTTCACACAGTTTGCACGCATCGCTGCCAAGCAGGCTGTGACAGATGCTGGTCTTGACCTGAAAAATATAAATCAGCAGCGTATGGGTGTAATCATCGGCAGCGGCATAGGCGGCATTGAAACCATAGAGTCTGCCCGGACAAATCTTGCACAGCGCGGCCCTGCCAGAGTTTCGCCATACTTTATCCCTATGGCACTTGTAAATCTGGCGGCAGGCAGTGTGGCTATAGACCTGGGTGCAAAAGGCTGCTGTGCCGCAGTGGTTACAGCCTGTGCGGCAGGCACAAACGCCATTGGCGAAGCCTTCCACAAAATACGTGACGGCAGTCAGGATATTATGGTGGCAGGCGGTACAGAGGCAGCCATCACACCGCTGGCAATAGCTGGCTTTCAGGCTATGCGCGCCCTGCATATGGGTGACGACCCCTCCAGGGCCAGCATCCCTTTTGATGCCGACCGCTCCGGTTTTGTAATGGGCGAAGGCGCAGGTGTTCTTATACTGGAAGAATACACTCACGCCAGGGCACGCGGTGCAAAAATATATGGCGAAATTGTGGGCTATGGCTCCACCTGCGATGCTTTCCACGTTACTGCCCCGGCAGAAGACGGCTCCGGCGGTGCACAGGCGATGGCAGATGCCATTGCCGATGCAGGTCTGCAGCCACAGGATATTGATTATATCAACGCCCACGGCACATCCACACCGCTGAACGACAAGACAGAAACAAAAGCTGTAAAAACAGCCTTTGGCAGCCACGCCGCACAGCTGATGGTTTCCAGCACAAAGTCCAACACAGGCCATCTGTTGGGGGCATCCGGAGCAGTGGAGGCAATCATCACATTAAAGGCCTTGCAGCAGGGCATTGTGCCTGCAACCATAAACTATAAAAACCCAGACCCGGCCTGCGACCTGGATATAGTGGCCAACAGCTGCAGACAGGCGGATATACGCTATGGAATGAGCAATTCTCTTGGCTTTGGCGGCCACAATGCTTCAATCATTCTGAAAAAGTGGGAGGAATAATATGCTTTACAACTCAGACCAAATACAACAGATTATTCCACACCGCTACCCCTTTCTGCTGGTGGATGTCATTGACGAAATCAGTGAAGATGGCAACACAATCATCGGCCGCAAATGCGTTTCTGCCAATGAAATGCATTTTATGGGCCACTTCCCACAAAAGAAAGTTATGCCGGGGGTGCTTATCGTAGAGGCCCTGGCGCAGACAGGCTGTGTACTGTTACTTTCAAAAGAAGAAAACAAAGGCAAAATCGGATATTTCACGGGAATAAACAAAATTTCCTTCAGACAGCAGGTGGTGCCGGGAGATGTGCTCACCCTTAAAGTGACGCTGACAAACCAACGCAGCGGCTTTTATTTTGCAGATGTGCTGGCTACAGTAAACGGTAAAATTGCTGTAAAAGGGGAAATAACCTGCGCTGTAGGCGATTGATTTACAACATTTTCCTTTTCAAAAAATATATATAAAAAGAAACAGCCTTTACAGGCTGTTTTTTCTTATGCTTATCTCTGCTGATACCAGCGTTTTTTCTTTTCCGTCAGCGGTTTTTATGATCAGACCGCCCATATCGTCTATTCCGGTTGCTGTGGCGGTGTAGCTGCCGCCTCTTTCGTGCACTGTGATTTCCCTGCCGGTTATGTTGGATTTACCATTGTAAATCGCCATAAATTCACGGCTTTCAAAATTGCTGTAATAATTATAAAACGCTGTGAGAAAATCCGCAGCCAACCTGTTTCTGTCAGGGGCAGGGGCAAAATCCTCTATAGTTGCCGCAATATCCGCTATTTCTGCAGGTTTTGTGCTTTTGTGGGTATTGATGCCAATACCCAATATTAAATGGTCTAAAACAGGACTATTTGGCTTCAGGGCGGCTTCGCACAGTATGCCAGCCACCTTTTTGTCTGCTATATAGATATCGTTCACCCATTTTATGCTGCATTGTGGACCTCGGTTTTCCACCGCCTGCACTGCAGCAGCGGCAGCCGCAGCGGTGACCAGCAGTGAATGGTATATATCACACCGGGGCTTCAGCAGTATGGACATATACAGCCCTTTGCCTTTTTCACTGAAAAAGCTTTTGCCGTTTCGGCCTTTGCCTGCTGTCTGTCCGTCTGCTATCAGCACATAGCCTTCTCTTTCCTTTTCTGCCAGCTGTTTCAAACTGTCATTGGTGGAAACCACCATATCTGCCACCTGTACAGTGTGATAAAAGGTGGGAATATTCTGTTTTATATATTCTGTGCACAGACTGTTCATAGGCTACTCCTTTGAAAAATATGTAAAAATTATACTATACCCGGGGATAATTATCAAATAATCTTGCAGATGCCCCATATTTTTGCTAAACTGTAATTAATATAATCCGGGTTAAAGCACGAAGACAGTTATTATCAGAAAACAGAGGGGAACATCTGTGAAAGACTTTATTTACTGCCAGAACAATATACCAGAAGAACAGTGGCGCTATGGTCTGCGTTCATCTGCAGCCACAGGCTGTGGCTGGATTGCCACCTATAATGCCCTGCGTATTATGGGATACAGGGCAAAACCGGAAAGACTGATAAAATATTTTGAGCATATGCTGCCTTTTGTACACGGTAATGCAGGCACTTTTTTTCTGGCTCCTGCCATGTTTTTTCGCAGACAGGGCTTCCCGGTGGAAATCAGCCGCAACAGGAAACGTTTTGATGAAATTGCGCAGAGATCAGACGCGTGCATACTGTATTTCTGGTGGAGAAAAGGGTTTAAAATAGGGGCACATTTTGCAGCAATGCACCATACAGATAAAGGCTATGTGGGGTACAACACATACCGCAGTTCCACAGGGCCTGACCATTATGGCAAAAATCTGGAGGCCTTTCTGAAAAAGCGCGGATATTTCGGCACAATGATTATCGGAATAAAAGACAAAAACAAATAAACATACCACAGGAGGTATATATATGAAACCAACCGCAACCATCTATATGGCAAACGGAGCAAAAATTGTAATTGAACTGCTGCCGGAAGCCGCACCAAACACTGTTGCCAGCTTTGTAAAATGTGTACAGGCAGGCGTAATGAACAACCACCCTGTTGAACGTGTGGTACCTGGCAAATGGGTAGATTTTTCCTACACTGCTTTCCACAATGAAACCAGCCGTTACCTTATCCCACGTGAAGCAGACCTCCATCCTGAAATTGAACCACTGCCATCACACCCGGGCTGTGTATGTATGGGTGGCTACGGCGAAAAAGGCAACGCTGCCTGTGAACCGTTCTTCCCTCTGAAAGATTGCCCTGAACACAAAGGTATCTACCCTGTTTTCGGCAAGGTTATCGAAGGTATGGAAGAAATTTACCGTCTGGAAAAAGTGGAAACCACACCTGTGCAGACAGCTATTGAAGGTTATGTTGTAACCACACCGGTGGAAACACAGCTGATTGAAAAAGTGGTACTGGACCTGGCAGGTATGGAATTCGGCGAACCTGTTATTATGGACCACGGCTGGATTCCGCCAACATGGAAATAAACATACATATAAAAGAGTAAAAGGTACAACAGAAATGCTGTACCTTTTTTGTTATGATGAATGCAGCAAACGTGCAGGAGATGACTGTTAGCTGCTCCTGTAATTCCGGGAGCTGCGGTCCCTCACAGTTTAGCGTACATCGGTAGATTAAACTGCAATTTAATATATCCTTTATAAAATCTTAATTTTTTTCTGGTATAATTGGATAAAAAGGAGCATATCTATGGTGAAAATTGTAGGCCGAGTATCGGCATTTATTATCTTTCTTGCTTTTGTGCCTTTTATTGTCAGTGGTTACAGGCTGGCAGATTATTATAATCTGATTCCCAAAAAATCCTATACTGCCGCAGATTTTGGTATACAGACTGTGACCAGTCCTGTGGATTTTGATGCCGATGGCATTGATGACTATACAGAAATACTCCTTGGCGCCCGCCAGGATGCAGAAAATCACCCCAGATATGACGGCAGTTATGTGGATGGCGGTTATCCGGCTGATGATGTGGGCGTCTGCACAGATGTGGTGTGGCGTGCTTTCAGAAATGCAGGCTACAGCCTGCGTCTTATGGTGGACAGGGATATTGCACTGCATCCCCTGGATTATCCTCGTGTGGATGTAAGGGACCCGGACATAGATTTCCGCCGAGTGGTAAACCTGCGAGTGTTTTTTGACAAATATGCCACAGAAATAACTGCAGACACCGCAGATATTTCCCAATGGCAGCCGGGAGATATTGTGATTTTCAAAGACAACCGGCATATCGGTATAGTGAGCGATAAAAGAACAAAAGATGGTAAGACATATATAATACACAACGGTGGCCAGCCTGTAAGGGAAGAGGACTATCTGAAACGCGATGATGTGCTGCGCCATTACCGATTTGACGCATCGGTGATAGATTCATCAGTGCTTGTGGAATGGGAACAGTAAAATACTGCAAACAAAAAAGGAGGCATTGCCTCCTTCTTGCTTGAATTGATGTTTAATCTGATTTTCAGAAATGTTTCAGTACACTTGTTTTGACTTTACAAATCCATCTTTGCCACACGGATAAATTCTTCCATTTCCCGTGTCAGCATTTTGTCTTTGTGGTAGAAAATCTGCCTGTACATACTTATATCCGGCTCTGACACATCCAATATGGACAACCTGCCCTCTTCCACGCTTTTCTGCACTGCAAAATGAGGCAGGAAAGACATCCCGTTGTTCAGCTCTACCATTTTCAGGATAAATTCTGTATCGCTGATTTCCACAAAAGGAATCAGTGATATTTTTTTGCTGGCCAGATACTGGTCCAGTGCGCGGCGGTAGTTGGCATTCTGTTCAGTCAGAAAAAACGGCTGGTCAAGAAAATCTTCCACTTTCAGCCCTTTCTGCCCTGTAAAACGGCAGCGGTGGGCACATACAAACACTATAGGCTCTTTTTCTTCCATTTCCTTTACCCAGCTGTGGCTGTAACGGGGTTCGTCCAGAAAATATGCCAGGTCAATTTTGCCGTGGTCCATCATTTCCAGCAGAGGGTCTGGAGAGTCAAACAGTATTTTAATGTTTACTTTTGGATGATGTTCGCGGAAATAGGTCAGTATGGCAGGCAGTTTAGTAAAACACAGGGATTCGTTGGTGCCTATGGTAATGCTGCCGTTCAGTTCTGTCTGACCTTTTACAGCCAGCTTGGCCAGGTTTACCTCTTTCAGAATATTTACAGCATGGGCCATAAAATCCTTGCCGTAGCCTGTCAGACTTACCTGCTTGCCCATGCGGTCAAACAGCTTGGTGCCCAGCTCATCCTCCAGATTTTTTATCTGTATGGTCACGGCAGACTGGGTATATCCCAGGCTTTCGGCGGCCTTGGAAAAGCTGTTCATCTGGGCGGCGGTCACAAAGGTGGTCAACTGTCTTATCTCCATAATTTGCCTCACAAATATAAAAAATATTTATCGTTGTTATAAAATACATTAATTTGATTTATTGTTAATTTAATGATATATTTAAATTGTAAGAAAATCAAGCATTAAATCAAAAAAGTAAAAAATATAATTTAATGTTGACCTATGAAATTGATTATTAACTGAAATTAGCATAAATTACTTTTCTCTAAATAATGGGGAAGGGCAGTGTTGGGGAACACTGCCCTTTTTCTTTTTGTATCAAATGAAAACGGACGGTTGCCCGCCCGTTTTCGCTATATTTTATTTATTCTTTTCAGCATATTTCACACAGGCCTGGCGTACCCATTCCAGTCTGTTGTCATCAATATCGTGTGGCACTGTGCAGTCACAGCCTATCATAATGCCTGTCTGGCCTGCTTCGTCCAGAATTTTGTATGTAAATTCTTCCACTTCTTCTCTTGTGCCTGTGTAGATTACTGTATCCTGTTCAAAGCCGCCGAATACTGGTTTGCCGCCAAACAGTTTTTTGCCTTCAGACAGGGAAACGCCTTCAGCGTGCACAGCCCAGTTAAAGCCGGCAATGTCGTAATCCTTGTACAGTTCCAGATTATTTGCTCTGCCTGCATAGCCACAGATGTGCAGCAGGTTGATGTTGCTCAATGTGTTTGCGTGGGCGATAACCTTTTTGTCTGATGGCACTACGTATTTCAGATACAGGTCATCAGGGAAGAAATGGCTCTGGTTGTTTACAGAGAAGTAGATGCCTTCTGCACCGCATTCATTAACCAGCATTTCGTTCAAAGGCATAATTGTATCAGCAATTTTGTCCAGACAATACAGGAAAGAGTCAGGGTCTTTCTGTACAAAATCAATCAGCATTTCACGGTAGTTATCAAAACCGGGTGTTGCACTGAAGCTGGCACGCAGTACCATAAACGGTGAAAAGCCTGTTGCGTATTTTGGTGCGTCACTGTCTTTGTAGAATTCCAGAGAGCGGATTGTCAGCTCTTTTGTTTTCTGCATCCATGCAGAATCCATTGCAGGCGGCACAATTTTGCGCAGGTCAGCAGGTTCTTTAACCATAGACACGTCACACATCATAATCATCAGGGAATCATTCATAACCTTGATAACATCAGGGTCAAAAACTTCTCTTGCTTTGCGGTGGCCGTCAATGTTCTTTTCATAGATTTCAGGGCTTACCAAACCTTTGAACCATTCGTCATTTGCTGTGAAATGATGGAAAAAAGCCACAGGTGCTCTGTCTACAGGTTTGTTCTGCAGAAAGTTCATAAATCGTTCGCGTTTATTCATAACAATACTCCTTTGGTTTAATAGTAAACGAATTGTACCTATTTATATTATACCATCGGTAGAGGTATACCGTTCAAGCTGTATTTGTAAATAAAAAATAAAACAGGTGAGAAAAATTCACCTGTTTTTTGTATAAGTTAATCAATTTTTATGCTGTTCTGTTTTAAGCTGTTTCCAGAACGGAATAAACCGCAGTATTGCACACAGCATAGCGCCTGTATCTGCAATTGGTGTCGCCCAGGCAATGCCGTTTACACCCACAAGACTGTTCATCAGCACCATAAACGGGATATCCAGCCCGCCTTTTCTTAACAGTGACAACAGCAAAGGAATCAATTTTTTACCTGTAGACTGGAACATTGTGATGATAATCATTGTCACAGAAACACAAGGTGTGGAGATACAGATAATTCTCTGGAACAGCTGGCCGTACTGCACAGTCAGTGGGTCGTTGATAAATGCCCTTACCAGCGGACCTGCACAGGTCAGCAGGAAAATTGTACCGGCAGTTGCCACAATCATACTGTAGATAAATGTGGTTTTTATGCTGTCCATCATTCGTTTGAAGTTCTTTGCAGAGTAGTTGTAGCCAATCAGCGGCAACACGCCCTGGCTCATACCTGTGGCTATTGCAAATGCCAGCATATCCACTTTTTTGGCTATGCCTATGCCTGCCACCGCTTCGTTGCAGTAGCTGGCCATAAGGCGGTTCATAGTAATGTTGGAGAACACGCCCATAAAGTTCATCATACAGCTTGGCAGGCCAACCAGCAGTACTTCTTTTGGTATGCCCATTTTAACTGTATAATATTTTGGATTCAGGCTGATAACAGTGTTGTCGCCCTGTTTGCGGATAAGATTTACAAAATACAGTGTGGCTATCAGGTTTGACAGCATTGTGGCAATAGCCGCGCCTGCCACATTCAGTCTGAATACTTGAATAAAGATAGGGTCAAGAATAATATTCATGATGCCGCCCAGTGCCATACCAAAACTGGCCTGTTTTGAATGACCTTCACTGCGCACCAGATGTGCCAGCAGTGCGTTGAGAACAGTTGGCACACCCCCTACTGTAACTGTCCAGAACAGATACTGGCTGCAGTATTCATAGGTTGCAGCGTTTGTCCCCACTAAAGGCAGAACTGCAGGGCGCACTGTGTACAGGATAACGCCATAAACAAAAGCCACCACGCTGGCTGTCCATATGCTGAAAGCTGCTACGCTTCTGGCTCTTTTGTCTGCACCACTGCCCAGACAGCGGCTGATAAGGCTGGAGCCGCCGATGCCGAACAGGTTGGCACAGCCGGTCAGCAGCAGGAACATAGGCATACACAGGCTGGCAGCAGCCACTTGGTCAGGGTCGCCTATCTGGCCGATAAAAAATGTATCTGCCATATTGTACACAACGGTAATCAGCTGGCTGATGATGGTAGGCACTACCAAGGAGATAACAGCTTTGTTTACCGGGGCAGTTTCAAATAACTCTTTGTTTGAAAGTTTCATTTTTCTCTCCACATACTACACACAAATATAATTAACTCATTAATTATATTCCTGCAGGGGACAGGTTGTCAAATAACAAAAAGCCCACGTATTACAATGCAATCAGGATAAAAGAATGTCATTCTGAGGCTGAAAGCCGAAGAATCGCATATAATACCAAGTAAGCATTATTGCGATTCCTCGTTTCACTCGGAATGACATTTTACTATTTTATTGAGTTGTAATTTTATAAAGCTATTATCCCGATGCTGTCACACAGCGGTATAAGCTTTTTCATTATTGTATGTTTTTTGCCCGGCAGGTGGAGGAGCAATTGGCGCAGTTGTGTGAACAGCCTGCACAGCCACCGTTTTTGTGGTCTTTCCACAGGCAGCGGATTGCCAGAGCTACCACCACACCCAGTACGGACAGAACGATGATATCTCCCATAATTACCTCCGGAAATTATTTTTTATCTTTTTTGTCAGGAATCTGATAACCTTTGCGGAATGTGAGATACAGCAGTGCGGCAAATACCACAGCAGCAACCACTGTAAATACACCGAATGTTGCTTCACCTGTCAGCAAACCGGCAAACTGATAAACTATAAGGGAAATTGCATATGCAAAGCCGCACATATAAGCGATTGTGCCCACAGTCCATTTCATATTGCCCATTTCACGTCTGATAGCACCCATTGCAGCAAAGCAAGGTGCGCACAGCAGCTGGAAAATCATAAAGCTGTATGCTCTCACAGGGCCGAAATCATTTGCAATCATTGTCCAGATTTCGTTGCCGGATTCAGACAGCTCACCGGCAAAGTTGTACAGTGTGCCAAATGTCATAACTACCTGTTCTTTTGCAATCAGGCCTGTAAATGTGGCAACTGTTGCTTTCCACGCCATATCGCCCATCCAGCCCAGAGGGTAGAACACCCATGCAATTGTTTTGCCCAGACCGGCCAACAGGGACACGTTGGAATCTTCCACAGCCATAAACACGCCGTCTACCACGCCGTATGTCTGCAGAAACCACAGCACGATGGAGGACAGCAGAACAATTGTCGTTGCTCTTTTTACAAAGTCCATACCTCTGTCGTATGTGGAACGCAGCACGTTTCTGGCGCTTGGCAGATGATATGCAGGCAGTTCCATTACAAATGGAGCAGGGCGGCCTGCAAAAGCTTTGAATTTCTTCAGAATAACGCCGGAAATTACCACGGCAGCTACACCGATAAAGAATGCAGAAGTTGCCACCAGTGGGGAATTGCCGAAAACGGCGCCTGCAAACAGGCCGATAATAGGCATTTTTGCGCCGCAAGGGATAAAGCCTGTTGTCATTACTGTGATTTTTCTGTCATTTTCCTGTTCGATTGTACGTGATGACAGTATACCCGGTACGCCACAGCCTGTAGCCACCAGCATAGGGATGATGGATTTACCGGACAGACCGAATTTTCTCAGGATTCTGTCCATAATAAATGCCACACGGGACATATAGCCTATATCTTCCAGAATAGACAGCAGGAAGGAAAGCACCAGAATCTGTGGTACAAAACCCAGTACAGCGCCTACACCTGCCACAATTCCGTCCATCACCAGTCCATACAGCCAACCGCTTACACCCAGAGATGTAAGGATGGAGTCAAACAGGCCCGGAACAATTTCGCCAAACAGCACATCGTTGGCCCAGTCTGTACCCATTGTACCGATGGAGAAGCTGTAGCTGCCCATTGCAATGGCGTACATCAGGAACATTACGCTTGCAAAGATAGGCAAAGCCAGAATTCTGTTTGTAACTATCCGGTCAATTTTGTCAGACAGCTTCATATCGTGCTTACCAGCTTTTTTCTTTACAGCACGGCTTACAACTTCGCCTATATATGTATATCTGTTGTCAGCCACAATACTTTCAGCGTCATCATCCATTTCAGCTTCGCAGTCAGCGATATGCTGTTCTACGTGTGCCATCACATCAGCGGGCAGGTTCAGCTCTTCCTGCACCACTTCATCGCGTTCAAACAGCTTGATTGCATACCAGCGCAGATAGTTGGAATCCACTACATTTTCAATGGATTCTTCAATGTGTGCCAGTGCGTGTTCCACACCGCCTTTGAATACGTGTGGCACATCGCCATGGGTGTGGTTCTTTGCCAGCTTTACTGCAATTTCTGCAGCTTCCAGACAACCCTCATTTTTAAGGGCGGATATTTCCACCACAGGACAGCCCAGAGCCTTGCCCAGTTTTTCCACATCTATGTTGTCACCATTTTTTCTCACCAGGTCCATCATATTCACTGCAATTACCACAGGGTGCCCCAGGTCCAGCAGCTGTGTGGTGAGATACAGGTTTCTTTCTATGTTTGTGCCGTCAACAATGTTCAGTATTGCGTCCGGATGTTCGTTTACCAGATACTGTCTTGTAACCACCTCTTCAGGTGAGTATGGAGACAGTGAGTAGATACCAGGCAGGTCCTGGATAATTACGTCAGAATGCCCCTTCAGCGCACCCTCTTTTTTCTCCACAGTTACGCCAGGCCAGTTGCCAACATACTGGTTGGAGCCTGTAAGTATATTGAATAATGAAGTCTTGCCGCAGTTCGGATTGCCGGCAAGTGCTATTTTGATGCTCATTGCTTTTCCTCCCTGTTATTCCACTTCAATCATTTCTGCGTCAGATTTGCGCAGTGTCAGTTCATAGCCGCGTACAGTCAGCTCCATAGGGTCACCCAGCGGTGCCATCTTACGCACATAGATTTCCACGCGCTTTGTAATGCCCATATCCATAATACGGCGGCGCACAGGACCGTCACCGTGTAGCTTCACCACAGTAGCTGTCTGGCCCACCTTTACATCTTTCAGTGTTTTCATATATGTACCTTTCATCTTTTCACAAGGTTTTGTTCTGTAAAAAGACAGTTAGAATACTCTAACTCGTCCTGTAAAGTTAGTATACTCTAACTTACGGTATATGTCAATATTTTACAGTAAATAAACTCAAAGAAACAGACAGCCGGGCGCAACATTGTATGCCGCGTCCGGCTGCCTTATATCTGGGTTATTTATTTGTTTTCGTAATATTCTTTCAGCTGGTCATAGTAATGGATTTCGCCTGTGAAATCAATTACTTCACCGTTTTCCAGCAACCGAAGTGTTTTGTACAGGGTCTTGTAATCTTTGTACCGGCTTGATGGCCCTTTTACAAGCTCATATCCTGTACCAAAGCAGTCGCACTGGTGCACCAGGTCGGCTGTTGTGATATGTGCTGTAACTTCACATTCCACAGCTGTTTCCGGTTCTTCTATGATAAGCAGTTCGTCTGTGCCTGTTTTATGCATTGTCACAATATTTCTTGTGGTGTATGTCATAGTTATATCGGCAGTAATGTCTGAAACATATGGCAGATATTCTTCATTTGGTACGATGATAAAACTGTTGTAATAATCTGTTGCAATACCTGCAATATCTTTGTCTATATGCACGTGATGCTTTACGTCAAAGAATCTGTACCAGCTGCTGCTCACCACTTTGTCCCAGTCGGTTGTCAGCAGTTCCGGGCGGATATAGTCTGTACCGTCACTGTCAACAAGATGTACCAGATTCATATGTACGTCTTTTTGTAAAGTGATGACTTCGCCGCTGTCAGCTGTCAGCACAACCTGTGTATCATCTTTTTCAAAACTGCCTTTTGTGCCGTCGCTCATTTCAAAGCTGCCGTCTTCATTCAGTGTCAGTGTGCTGGATTTGTCAGACATATATTTCACCCACTGACCATACATAATCATTTCGTTATAGTCGTTTCTGGCCTGTATCAGTGTGTTGTAGTTGGACACCTGGCCTTTTTCTTCACTTGTCAGTTTGTTGTAAAATTTTTCGGCAGTTACAATATCTTCACCGCTGTCCTGTGTAACAGTGCCAATGGCTTTTATCATAACCTCTGTGTTTTTTACATCCTGGCTTTTCTGTGCGCAGCCAACCAGTGAAAAGCACATTATAGCCGCAATAATAAGTGCTGTAATCTTTTTCATTTTGTACCTCGTTGTAAAATGTATTTGTATTGGTTATATCACATAAAATGTTTGTGTAAAACAAAAGATTGCCTGTGGGCTTTTGCTTTATTCTATGCTGTCATCCGCTGACTTTTTCAAAATGGAGATAACATCACCCAGATAGTCATATCCCTCATCTTCAGCTGACGGCGTTTTTTCTGCCTGCATTTCTGCCACTGCCCTTCTGGACAGCTTCACCTGCCTTTCCTGATTGCCGGATGCCAGATAGCTCATAATCTCATCGGTGTAAATACCTGCCAGTTCATCAGCCTCCACGCCAGCCAGCTGCTGTGGGAATTCTTCCGGCAGTTCGTCTTCAAAATCGATTTCTGTGCCGAATTCGGCCATTGAAGGCTTCATATAGTCAATATGGTTGATTTGCACACTTTCCTTTTTCGCCGCATTGTCAATATTCCGGGCAATTTTTGCTGCAGCCTTGTCAAATATCTCCCTGACAAATATATCATCTTCAGATGGATTGAAGTGAATCTCCCGGTTGAACAGTCCAGTCTGGTCTTCACACCCTTCCATCAGCTTTTTACTGTTTTCTTTTTCGCTCATAATCAACGCTCCTTATAAAAAGTTATAACAATTATTCCGCTGTTTGTCCACAGTTTCTTGAAAAATTCCTGCCCGTATGCTACTATTTTCATAGAGGTGATTATATGTTCAAGTATTACAACAGGGACCAGAAACTGGTGTTGCTGGGGGCCTGTCTTTACTATATGGGTCTGGGCGGCTTTATATTCAACAGCCAGTCCACAGTGCTGGCAGCGGTGCGTGCGCTGTATGACTTTCCTATGACCAAAATCTCGCTATACACCACGGCTGGCTATGCGGCCCAGATTTTTGGCAGTATGTTGCTGGGCGGTGTGATTTTCAGACTGAGCCAGTCTATGAAAAAATACTATTTCACAGGTATGTATATCATCAGCGTTGTGGGGCTGGTGGTGCTGGCGGTTTTTGCAGATACACCGCTGTTCTACTTTGCCAGGGTTATGATTGCACTGGGTGTTTCCACAATTTCGATTATTATTCCATATATTATAAACCAGTGGATAGATGTGAACCCCAGTTCTGCAGTAGGTCTTTCTTCTGCCTGCGCCGGTATGGGCGGTATGGTGTCCAACCCATTGGCATCTTTCCTGTTTTCAAAATTTTCTCCGGACAAAGGTATTCTCATTCTGGCTGCCATCGCCATCAGTATGATGGTGCCTTCAATTTACCTGATGTTCCGCAAGCCTGTGCCTGAACACACACATACAAGGGCAAAAAATGCATCGGCGGGTGGCAATTTTGAAAAATCCACACCGGTGTTTATTCTTATTATGATAATCGTGGCAGGTGCCAGAATGCCGCAGCTGTTCTCATCCTATCTGAATATGTTTTCCATGGGCAACGGCTTTTCTGCAGGCTTTGCAGCGTCACTTTCATCAATTCTGATGCTGGGCAACGTTACATCCAAGTTTATCTACGGCATTATGATAGACAAATTCGGTGCGCCAAAAGCCACTATGGTGCTGCAGTCCTGTGTAATCGCAGGCGCAATAATGTTTATTATTATGCCTACATCTGCCGCAGGTATGTGCATCGGCACTTTGTCCTACGGTATGCAGGCCGCACTGTCAAATATGGGTATCAACCGCCTGACCATGGCTGCATTCGGCTATGAAGGCACCAGAAAATACCAGGGCTTTCTGCTGAGTATGTCCAATGCGGTGGTAGCTGTTTCATCACCTGTGGTTGGGGTTATGTACGATCGGACAGGTTCTTTCCTGCCGTTCTTCATAATGATTATTGCAGTGCAGATTATCTGCTTTGCGGCCACATTTGTATTGAACAGGGTAAGACCGCACACACCACAGAATACATAGTAAAACGGCATAAAATATATTGCAAAAGCATAAGCCACTCCGCGCAACATTTCGGAGTGGCTTATTTTATTTCTTTGTTTTTACTCAATCCCAATATATAGTCGGCTGAAACATTATAATATCTGCACAAAGTCAGTATATGTCGTACTGGTATTTCGTTGGCTCCTCGTTCATAGCGTGCATACATAGTCTGTGAAGTTCCAAGAACATCTGCTATTTCCTGTTGAGTTTTATCATTGTCTTCTCGCAAGTCTCTTATAATTCGTATATATTCCATCTGCCAGCCTCCTTTAAGTGAAAGCATAGCATAGTAAACATATTTACTATTGACTTTAGTACACATATTTACTAAAATAATAAAAAAGAATTGTGACAGTAATGTTACAAAAGGAGGATAAAATGGAAAACAAGGAAATATTGCAGTCAGTTGAAAAAGAGGGAAGCCATAACATTGAAACCCATGCAAAATCATTGAAGGTGAAAAAATTATTACCTGTGATAATAATTGCGGTTATTGCACTGGTGGGGTGTTTTGTTTTTTCAAATGGGGGCAAAACAAAACTGGAACTTTATAAAGTTGAACTGGAGGCTTATGGAGAGTATCTGAATGGCGACATTTCTGAAATGGGTAAATGTAGTTTGGTGGTTGATGGCCCCGACACAGTTGTGCTTAAAATCAATGGCAAAAAATATACAGGCAAAAAGACATTTTTGAAACACACTGAAAATATAGAACAGGTATATGATGTAGAATGGGACTCTGCTCCAAATATAGTTTCCGGATTTGATACAGATAAACATACCCTTATGGTTTATAAAGCTGTGTCAACTGATGGTGGCAAAACATATGACACAACATGTGTAACAGTGTTTGCTCTGAATGGAGAACTGAAAGGTACAGATGTGGAAATGTCTGCATGGTATTATTGGAGCAATTATTAAACAATAATCAGAAAACTTTGACCGTATTATAGATGAACACAAAAACAGGCACAGCATCAGCTGTGCCTGTTTATTTATTTCAGTCTTATAGGGTTTGTCCAGGCTTTTTTGCCGTTCATATCAATCACTTCAATGCGCACATAGGTTTCAATACCCTGCACAGGGCACATCACGTGTTTCAGCGACAAGTCGTTGGCATATACCACGCTGCGGCTGCAGCCCACTTTGCCCCCAAAGATAAAGTTTACTCTTTTGGCACCCTCACAGTCTACATAAACCTGACCGTCTTTTACACCCCACTGGTTTATCACTGCGCCGCTGGACGCATAGTATCTGCCCTCCAGCAGACTGTTTACTATATCTTCGTGGGTCAGGGCATCTGCCTGCACCATTACAAAACCGCCAAAGCTGTCAGGATATACCCCCTCGTTGTGGTTGTCATCAGAGGCGAACACATTTATGTCTGTGCCGCTGCGCAGCAGCATTTCCAGAAATGTGGTGTCTTCACCTTCGCCACATTCGTTTACCGTGGCATAGTTGTATACCTCCAGCCCCCAGAAGCCTTCAATGCCTTTCACATCCTCAAAATCCACGCGTGACCATATAGGGTGGTTGTATGTGGTGAAACAGCCTTTCTCTTTCAGATAATCAGACAGGTCCTGTGCGGCCTTCACACCGTCCCAGCTGTCAAAATATACCCTTATTGGTGTCAGTTCATTGTTTTTTATCAGCTTGTCCCCGGCAACTGCCTGCATTGCCTTGTTGCCCAGAATGCCATGGATATGGTGGGTTTTCAGCAGTCGGTATTCTCCTGCTGCATACAGCTTTTCATACAAATCATCAAGAGTAAAATCTGCATAGCCTTTGCCCTCTGTGAATTTTTCTACATCGATTCCCGGCAAGGCAGAAGAATCAACCATACGCACACTGCCCTCCACGCTTGGCAGGGTGATAAAGTCTTCGCTATCCAGTTTGTCGCGCAGGTCTGTGTATATATCGTGGTCTGACAGACACATAAATGAATAGCCGTGCTGTTTGTATACCAGCACAGATTTTTCCGGTGTCAGCTTGCCGTCAGATGTGGTGGTATGGGCGTGCAGATTGCCTTTGTACCAGTTGCCATTGTCCTTGAATACTTTTTCTTTTATATCCATTTTCCGTTCCCCTTGCGTTTCTTCGGTTTGCCACTATTATATCACATTCTGCTGTAAATAACAGAATTATTTAACAAAAAAACAGACCCTGTTTTCACAGAGTCTGCCTTTGTTATACAGTAATTTCTTCACCTGTTTTCTGTTCCGGTGCAGAAAGACCTGCTGCTTCTGCCACAGGCAGGGCAAAAATGATGCCCTGTGCTTTCTGCTGCATACCCATATGCTGATAAAGTGCGTGGAAAATACCATCGCGGATGGATTTGTCCACCACCAGCATAAGCAGTTCCTTTTCAGGATTTATTGTAATGCCGAAAAATGCGGCTTCTTTTTCTCTTGCCACGCCACGGCCGCTTATTATTGTGCCGCCGCGTGCACCGTGGTCACGGGCTACCTGCATAGCTTCTTCAGCATAGCCAGCATTCACAATGGCAAAAATTACTTCATGTGTATTTGTTGTCATGGTTATTCCTCCCTGCCTTGTCTGTAGTTGCTCAGGAACTGATACATATTCACACCGATTACGCCGGACAGCGGCACTGCAATTGCAATACCCTTGCCGTTGCGTATTGTTTCAAACTTTTCTTCCAGAGTTTTTATAACCGGTTCCACCATATCCTCGCGCACAACGCTCAGGATAACAGCTTTGTTTATGTTCAGTCCCAGCATTTCAATAATTTCAGACTGTGCGGTGCCTTTGCCGCTGGTCACCATCTGGAAATTCACCTCAAACTGGCTCAATAAATCCAGATAGAATTCTGATTTGGCTCTGTCCACCACTGTTATAATCAATTTCAGCTTTTTGATGGCTGATTCGTTTATTGTGTTTGCCATAATCTGCCTCCTTACATAAAATTGATGATAACTTCATCGTCTGCCTTAAGGATACGTTTCATCGCACGTTTTTCTTTCACAACGTTGGAAACGATTGCTTTAAAGCCCAGCATCTGTATTGTAATCAGCGGTACCATGGCCACCATAGCCACCACACCGAAACCGTTTCGCAGCACAGCTGCCTCTCCCTGCAGTGCCACGCATACGCCTATGGCAAACGGCAGTATAAAGCCACTGGTCATAGGGCCGCTGGCCACGCCGCCGGAGTCAAAGGCAATGGCTGTGTACACAGGCGGTACAAACAACGACAGTGCCAGTGAAATAAAGTAACCCGGAATAATATAATATACCAGGGAAAAATCGTAGATAATCCTGATTACGCTCAGGGCGATTGCCAGACCTACACCGGCACACAGGCCCATCATCATAGACCTTTTGCTTACATAGCCACCGGTAACTTCTTCTACCTGAACATTCAGCACGTGGATGGCAGGCTCTGCCATAACCACCATTATGCCCATAAACAGGCCCACAGCTACCAGCACAGGTGCAGGCAGGCTTGCCAGCTGTATACCCATTTTGTAGCCTATTGGCATATAACCCACGTTTACACCAGTCAGGAACATTACAAGACCAATATATGTAAATACCACGCCCAGACCGATTTTTGTCAGCTGTTTTCTGTTCAGCTTCAGGAACAGCACCTGGCACAGCATAAAGAAAAATACAATCAATCCCAGTGCAACAGCAACTTCCTTTGCTGTGTGGAATGCATTTTCCATATATGCGTGGAGTATATTTTCTTCCACAGCGCCATAGCTTACGGTGTATTCCAGATTGTTGCTGGCAAATATGCCCAGCACCAGTACAGACAGGACCGGCCCTATGGAGCACAGCGCCACCAGACCAAAGCTGTTGTCCCGGCTGTGGCGGTCACCCAGAATGTTGGAAATACCAATACCCAATGCCATAATAAACGGCACAGTGATAGGCCCTGTGGTTACGCCGCCGGAGTCAAATGCCATAGGCAGCAGGTCCAGATTGTCATTTACAGACAGAATCAGTGCCAGTGCAAACAGCAGCATATAGAAAAGCATCAGCAACTGTGACAGCTTTACCCTGAAAACAATTCGCAGAATGGCAATTACCAGAAAACTGCCCACGCCAAAGCCCACTGTGTATATCAGCAGCTTGCCGTTCATAATACTGCTTACCTGGTTTGCCAGCACCTGCAGGTCCGGTTCAGCCACGGTAATCAGCATACCCAGCACAAAGCACACAATCAGCAACAGGCTGATGTTGCGCTGTTTTGACAGACCGGAACCAACGTGTACACCCATAGGAGTCATAGCTATGTCTGCACCCAGATTGAAAAAGCCTATACCCAGCACAAGCAGTACCGCGCCGATGGTAAATGTAACCAGTTCAAGACGGTTAAATGCAAACCCTGGCATAAGCGCCACCAGATATACCAGCATTGTGATAGGCAATGTGGACACCAGCGCTTCGCGGATTTTTTCACCCAATTCTTTCAACTAATATCACCTTCCTTGTTGATTTTATATAAAGTTTATAATTAGACCGATTTCCTCACATAATTCTAACATTATACCATAAAAACAATTTTTTAACAATATAGACAGATGTATTGGATTTACAGCATTTCAGTGCGCCACACAGCAATAATAGCTGTAAAAACCGAGGTAATATCAGTTCTTTATTATATTCCGGTAATATGTGGAAATTGTGTTGGGTTTGTTGACGGCAGGAAAATGACAAAACAAAAAAGGAGCAGCGTGGCTGCCCCTTTTATCTGAAATAATTATTATTTAGCTGCGTTCTGACCAGCAATCTGACCGAATACCAGTACATCTGCAACTGCGTTACCGCCAAGACGGTTAGAACCATGGATACCACCTGTAACTTCGCCTGCTGCATACAGACCAGGGATTACGTTGCCTTCTGTGTCCAGAACTTCACAGTTTGTGTTGATTTCGATACCACCCATTGTGTGGTGAACCATAGCTGTGGATTTGATACCATAGTATGGAGCTTTGTCCAGTTTTTCGCCGAATACCTGACGGCCCAGAGCATCTACACCTGTTTCAACAGCTTTGTTGTATTCTTCAACTGTTTTTGCCAGCTGTTCGCCGTCAATGCCCATCTGTTCGCCCAGTTCTTCCAGAGTGTCAGCTTTCCACATTTTGCCTGCTGCAATCTGGTCTTCGAATTTAGCACCACCTGTGCTCATACCACCAAGACGTTCATATTCGTGCTGGTCTGTAATCCAGGAAAGGATAGCATCTGGAGCTTCCAGAGCTGCGCCAGCGATTTCGTCACGACGGCCGTCTTCCCTTACTACACGGTTACCGTTGTAGTCAACATAGATAACATTGTCGATAGATGCGGAGAAACTGCCTCCCAATGGATATGTCAGCATCTGAATCCATTCCATGCCAACCAGGTTTGCACCTGCAGCTTCAGCCATAACGATACCGTCACCTGTTGCAGATGGTACGTTTGTTGTCATAATGGATTCGTCCAGTGTTGCCCAGTATTTGTTGTATTTCTGGCGCATTTCTACGTTTGCACCGAAACCGCCTGTGGCAATGATAACAGATTTGTTTGCTTTTGCTGTAAACTGCGCACCGTCAGCTGTTACACCTTTAACGCCTGTAACTCTGCCGTCTTCCATAATAAGTTCTTCAGCTGTGTGTTCCAGCATTACTTCAGCGCCCAGTTCTTTTGCTGCTTCGTACTGTGGCAGAACAAAGGAAGCACCTTTACCGCCCCAGATTGTAATATCCGGTGTATGGCTTCTCTGCCATGTAGCACCGATAGCTGCGGAACAGAGATCATCCCATTTTGCACCCAGTTCTTCCAGGTAGCTGATAGCTTTTACTGCACCTTTTGTAAATACGTCAATCAGTTCAGGGTTAGCTACATAGTCACCGCCTACATATGTCTGCAGAGCGTGCAGTGATGCACTGTCGTACAGATATGTTTCACCATTTGCTTTGTAAGCATCCAGGTCAGCTTTTACGTCAGCCTGCCATTTGGCCATCAGGTCGTTTTTAGCTTCCAGTTCAAGCAGTTCTTCGATTTTTGCCAGTTCAGAAGCGCCCATTGTGGATTTTTCCTGTCTTGCTGGGTCAGCGGCGTTTACAGCAGAACCTGCAGCGATTGTGTTACCGCCAACAGATGCTGTTTTGTCCAGAACCAGAACTGTAGCACCTGCTTTTGCAGCTTCCAGAGCAGCTGTCATACCGGCACCGCCAGCACCGATGATAACAACATCAGCTTCATATGTTTTAGCTTCTGTGTCTGTTTCCAGTGTTGGAGCTTTTGTAATGTCTGCTTCAGAAGCACCTGCTGCCAGCAGAGCTGATTTTACAGCTGCCAGAACAGCTTCTGAAGAGTATGTACAACCTGCAACTGCATCAAGTGCAACTGTCTGATATTTTACAATATCTTCTACCAGATTGTTGAAAGCAGGGTCAGAAATACCTGTGCTTTCAGAGTGTGAAACAACTTCAATGGAAACGATTGTGTTTTCGTCAACAGTAACAGACATTGTTACATCGCCGTTGAAGCCTTCTGCTGTACCTTCATATGTGCCTGCTTTGAAAATACCGCTTGTACCTGTGGAGCAAGCTGTAAATACCATACACATAGCCAGTACCAGTGAAAGTAATTTTTTCATTGTTTATCTCCTTCTTTTATTTGTGCCTGTAGACACCATTTCCAGTATATTATACTTTACAACTTGTATACAAGTCAATTGTTATCAATAAATTTATATCTATAAATAAAAATGATGGGAAGCGTAAGGAAGTGTAAAATCAGCTGATTATTTTTCTCTGTTTTTAAAATCTTCCTCAATGAGGCATCTCCACCATCTGTTCAGCGGTTTTGCACTGCAGTGCACATAAGAAATAGTATCATTCAGCATTTCACTGCGGTTGTCAAACAGAACAGTGGAAATACAGGCATTGCCTTCTTCCGTTTTCTGCTTTTCAATAAGGGAATTGAAACTGCCTATGGTGTCTTTTTCCGGTCCTGCCATTGAGCCGCTGCGGTCCAGTATAAATACTATTTCTGTCAGTTTTGTTTTCATAATCATATCCTCCTTGAATTTTCTGATTACAGTATACAGCAATTCTGACAGACCTTTCTGTTGTGTGAAGAAAATAAATGTGATATGATTTTTATATAATAATTACAGAAAAAAATTACAGGAGATAAAATGGAATATAAACCAACAGTGCAGCTTAAAAATATACCACTACCTGCCACTTTCAGCGATGTGGAGCCTGTCTTTCTTACAGATGAAACTATGACACACCGCCTGCAGAAAGTTCTGGCGGCAATGGCATACGAAAAATTTGACAGTCTGATTATCTATGCAGACAAGGAGCACGGCTCCAATTTTGAATATCTTACCGGCTTTATTCCCCGATTTGAGGAGGGACTGCTGGTGCTGAAAAAGGACGGCAGGGCATATCTGGTTTTAGGCAATGAAAATCTGAAAATGGCAAATTACTGCCGCATAAAGGCAATTCTTTATCACAGCCCGTTTTTCTCTCTGCCAAATCAGCCTATGGACAATGAAAAAAGCCTGACATCAGTTTTAAATGAAATAGATTTTTCACAGGACAAAAAAATCGGCATTGTGGGCTGGAAAATGTTCACCGCCGCACATACCGACAATTCAAAAATATTCGACCTGCCATATTTTATAGTGGATGCTGTGAAAAGTATGAACACAGAGGCGGATATAGTAAATGCCACCCATCTGTTTGTCCGTGGAGACAAGGGTGTGCGTACTGTAAACAACGCCAATGAAATCGCCCACTATGAATACGGCGCAAACCTGGCCTCTACCGCTATGCTGAACGCCATGCAGGCTGTAGAAGTTGGGGTGAAAGAAAACTATCTGGGCAATCTTCTCAATGCAGATGGCCAGACCAACAGTGTGGTGACTATCGCTGCAACAGGAAACAGATTTGAATATGCCAATCTGTATCCAACAGGCAAAAAGGTATGTCATGGAGACAAAATGTCTTTGACCACAGGGTATAAAGGTGGCTTGTCCAGCCACAGCGGTTATGCGGTGGAGAACACGGCACAGCTGCCAGTCCATCTGCAGGACTACCTTGAAAAATCAGCCATTCCATACTTTACTGCAATAGCTTTTTGGTTGGAAAATATTCATCCGGGTATTACAGGCGGTCAGTTCTATGAAATTATAGATTCCGTTTTCCCGAAAGAAAAGTATCACTGGCATCTGAATCCTGGTCATCTTGTGGCAGATGAGGAGTGGATGTCGTCCCCGATTTACCCACATTCACAGGAAACACTGAAAAGCGGTATGCTGCTGCAGACAGATATTATTCCAGCTGTTGCAGGCTATTCAGGAGCCAGCGCGGAAGAATGTATAGCCCTTGCTGATGAAAATCTGCGAAACAGCATAAAGGCAGATTATCCACAACTGTGGCAGAGAATAGAAGCCAGAAGAAAATTTATCACAGAAAATATCGGCATTAAGCTGCCTGACTGTGTGCTGCCGCTGTCCAATCTTGTGGGCTATGTGCGCCCGTACCTGCTGAACAAATCAGCAGCGCTGACAATAGAAAAATAGCAAAATAACAATTCAATAAAAAGCAAAATGTCATTCTGGGCAAAACAGTGCGCGTCAGCTTCCAGCCTCAGAATGACATTCTCTTACTTATATAATTATTCAAAATTTACCATAATTGCATCACTGGCAATAGCATAGATGTTTGCAGCGACAATTTCCGCGTCCTCAAACTCCACAGGAATTTCAGATTCATCCTTCAGGAATGTGTAACCCACACCGCCTTCAGGGTCAATATCAAGAAAAGCCAGATAGGTGTCCATCCCGTCGTTATAGCCGCAGATAATAAATTTCAGTGCGGCCAGTATATCATTCAATTCTACTGACATACCCTTCAGTTCTTCACAGGAATATTCCCTGTTACCGTCGCCAAAGTCAAACTGCAGCACAAAGTTAAACAGCTTCAATTCTTCTTCCTCAAGGCTCATATATTTATCCCAGAATTTAAAATCACTCATAATTTGTCTCCTTTATCAGCACCCATCAGCGGCAGGCCATATTAAAATTGATATAATTATTAATTATAATGTAATGTGGTGCGGATTGCAAATAACAAAACAGCCCTGCTTTGCCACAGCTCTGCCGCATCGCTATGCAAATTTTTCTTTTATTTTCTTTGTCAGGTTGGTTGTCCTGTGTTTATTCTGTGCAAAACACAGTTGGTAAGCAATTATACATATAGGTAAAGCAACCAGCACATCAATAACCGAATGCTGTTTCAGAAACACTGTGGATATGCTGATTAAAAAGGTGGTTATTGCAAATATTGTTTTGCTTTTTCTGCTGTCCAGACCCTTTGTGTTCCAGGCTGTATGCATTACTGCCATTGAACCTATCACGTGCAGTGACGGGCATACATTGGTATTTGTGTCAAATGCATAGAAAGCAGACATAAACTGTGTCAGTATATTATCCCTTTCAAAGGCTACCGGGCGCAGCATCTGACAGGTCGGAAATATAAAATATATAATCAACGTTACCGAATAAGTGAAAATAATATATTTCATCAGTTTTCTGAAAGCACCTACATCATTGAAAAATGTATATACGTGTATACCTATAAGATAAAAATACCACAGTACATAAGGAAATACAAACAGTTCGCAAAAGGGAATAAGGCTGTCCACCCAACTGTACACCACGATATATTGTTTTACAGGATAAACCCGTTCTGCAAACCAGAACAGAAAACCAAACACTGGCCAGTATGCCAGCAACAGTATGTGGCGGTATTTTTCACTTGTTATATTGTCAAGACGCAGCTCACGGTAATATTGCCGATATTCCGGTATTTTCATATTCCGGCTCCTTTCAGACTGTATAATAATACATATATTAATTGCAGGTTGTGAAAATATTAAAATGAAAATGTGTAAAACAAGAGAAAAATGTGTGAAATCATATGTTTTTAATATTATTTTAAGCTATTCTTAATATTTATAAATGAGAATTGTAATTTAGTCACATAAGCCTGTTTAAAATTAAACAAAGTATTGTTTTTGTTGCCATGGCAACAGAAATAATATATAATTTATGTTAACATAATATAGCAAATCCCGCGCCGGAGAGCGCATACAGAAAGGTATACAGACTATGAAAAAAGTTTTAAGTTTAGTTCTTGCTATGGTAATGTGTCTGTCTGTTTTTACAGCATGTTCCACAGAAGCAAACAGTGAAATCACACCACCTGCCACAGCTACATTCCGCATTGCAGGTATGAAAGGCCCTACAACAATGGGTATGACAAAACTGATGAAAGACGCTGAAGCAAACAATGCTGACGAAACATATGAAGGCAATGTTTACAATGTTACAATGTACGGCACAGCACAGGAAATCAATCCTCTGCTTATCCAGAGCGAGCTGGATGTTGCAGCTGTTCCTGCAAATGTGGCAGCTACACTTTATGCAAAAACAGAAGGTGAAGTACAGGTTGTTGCAGTAAACACACTGGGCGTTCTGTACATGGTACAGATTGGTGACAGCGTACAGTCCATCGCTGATCTGAAAGGTAAAACAATCTACACAACAGGCAAAGGCACAACACCTGAATACACACTGCGCCACATCCTGTCTGAAAACGGCATTGACCCTGACAATGATGTAACCATCGAATTCAAGAGCGAAGCTACAGAAGTTGGCGCACTGCTGGCATCTGCAGAAGGCGATATGGTAGCTATGCTGCCACAGCCATATGTAACAGCTGTACAGGCACAGAATGAAAATGTAACAGTCGCCCTTGATATGACAGAAGAATGGGGTAAAATCTCTGACCAGAAACTTATCACAGGTGTTCTGGTTGCAAGAAAATCATTTATCGAAGAAAACAAAGAAGCATTTGATGTATTTGTTGCAGACTATGCAGCATCTACAGAATATGTAACATCAAACGTTGACGAAGCTGCTGCATGGGTTGCAGAATACGGCATCGTTGCAAAAGAGCCTCTGGCTAAAAAAGCTATCCCACAGTGCAACATCACTTGTGTGACAGGTGAAGAAATGAAAGCTCTGGTAAATAACTACTGTTCAGTTCTTTACGCACAAAACCCTGCATCTGTTGGTGGCGCAATGCCAGACGACGGATTCTACTATGTTGGTTAATAACACACTGAAAAAGTTAACAGGTGTATTGTTCTGGGTGGCAGTATGGCAGCTTATGGCTATGTACATAGGCAAAGAGGTACTGCTGGCATCCCCGATTGCTACAATTAAAGCGCTGATTACCCTTTGCGGGCAATCAGCGTTTTGGCATGCAATCAGGTTTTCACTTACACGCATTTTGCTGGGGTTTATGCTGGCTGTAATCACAGGTGTAGTGCTGGCGGCTCTGTCTGCGGCGTTTGAATGGGTCAGACTGCTGTTTGCTCCGCTGTTCAGTGTTATCAAAGCTGTGCCTGTGGCATCCTTTATAATTCTTCTGTTGCTGTGGGTTACAGGCGGTAACCTTTCCATCAGCATTTCATTTCTGATGGTGCTGCCTATTGTGTACAACAATATGCTGGCAGGCTTTACACGGGTGGACAAATCCCTGCTGGAAATGGCAGCGGTTTTCCGCCTGACCAATATGAAAAAGATAAAATATATCTATCTGCCACAGGTGCTGCCGTATTTTACAGCTGCCTGTACCACATCTCTGGGGCTGTGCTGGAAAAGTGGCATAGCGGCCGAAGTGATCGGCATGCCAAACGGCTCTATGGGCAACCGGCTGTATGAAACCAAACTGTATATGGACACAGCCGAAATGTTTGCCTGGACTGTGGTAATCGTGTTTATCAGCTTTATAGTGGAAAAAGGTTTCCTGTGGCTGCTGGATAAAATCACCGCCAGAATCACTGACGGTTTCCTGTAGGAGGGCATATTATGAAAATAGAAATCAGAAATCTCTCCAAAAGCTACGGTGATACTCTGGTGCTGGACAATATCAGTATCACTTTGACTGCAGACCGGCCTGTATGCCTTATGGGGCCATCGGGCCGTGGCAAAACCACTTTGTTCAACATTCTGTTGGGGCTTATAAAGCGGGATAATGGTGAAATTATCGGGATTGAAAACAAGAATTTTTCTGCAGTTTTTCAGGAGGACCGCCTGTGCGAAGAACTGTCTGCCCTGATGAACCTGGCTATTGTGCTGGATAAGCCTGATAAAGCGGAACTGGAAGAATTGCTGCTGAAAATGGGTTTGGCACAGGACGAAATCCGCCGCCCTGTATCACAGTTGTCCGGCGGGCAGAAACGCCGTGTGGCAATACTGCGTGCACTGGTAAGTGACAGTGATGTTGTGCTTATGGATGAGCCTTTCAAAGGGCTGGATGATGATACCCGTCTGCAGGTAATACAGCAGGTAAAGCGGTTGCTGGCAGGACGCCTGCTGATGGTGATTACCCATAACGATGAAGATGCCCCAGCACTGGGGGCAGAAATAATAAACCTGTAGGTGACAAAGTGAAAATACTGAAAAGAACTTTTATATCAATTGCAGTGCTGGTTGCAATATGTTTTGGTGCGCTGAATATATATGCCATGGATTATTACAGGGCAGACGAAACAGCACAGCAGGCTCTGGAAGCAACAGATACAATAAACATATATTCACAGGATGATACTGTGGTGTTTCAGCCACAGACCACTATTGCCGGTTTTATATTTTATCCCGGTGGCAAGGTGGAGTACACCGCTTATGCCCCATTGATGAAACAGCTTGCTGAAAATGGAGTACTGTGCGTTATTGCGCAGATGCCGTATAATCTGGCGGTTCTGGATATGGATGCGGCAGAAGAAATACAGGAAAAGTTTTCACAGGTAGAAAACTGGTATATCGGTGGCCACTCTCTTGGTGGTTCTATGGCAGCCGGCTATGTGGCAGAAAACAGTGATGATTATATCGGTCTTATACTGCTGGCAGCATACTCCACTGCGGACCTGACTGACAGTGGGTTGTCAGTACTGTCTGTTTACGGCAGCAACGACACTGTGCTGAATATGGAAAAATATAATAAATACAAAATCAATCTTCCTTATACAATGCAGGAAATTGTAATTGACGGTGGCAATCACGCCCAGTTTGGCAGCTACGGCTCACAACAGGGTGATGGAGCTGCTGCGATTACAGCGGAACAGCAGCTTTCACAGACTGTGGATGCAATTGTGCAGTTTATAAAGCAGTAAAAACTGCAGGGCATCAATATGTAAATCAAATAAAAATGTCATTCTGAAACAGAAATTTTCAGAATGACATTTTGTTTTTTTTATTTATTTGCTTATATTTTTTTCTGTCAGATGCCCAGTTCCTTGCACAGCTTGCGGATTTTTTCTTTCAGTTCTGCATCGGCTGTGGTGTTGGCTGCCGCCATACGTGCCCAGCGTTTTGCCTCCACAAGATTTTTTTCTGTGCCTGTGCCGTTTTTGCATAGCACACCGCAGAAATACTGGGATTTTGCTTTGCCCCGCTGTGCATCTTTTTCATACCAGTAGTATGCTTTCCGGTAATCTTTTTCACAGCCTGTGCCGGTATAGTACATATAGGCTGTCCATTCATAGGATTCGGTTATTCCGTTTTCAGCAGACTTTTTGTACCAGTAAAAGGATTTGGCCAGGTTTTTTTCACAGCCTGTACCGGTATACAGCATAGAGCCAAGCATAAACTGTGAAACCGCTATATCTTTTTCAGCAGTTTGTTCAAACAAGTGGAATGCCGTTTCTATATTAGCAGGGTCGCTTTTGTCTTGATAATACTCCATGGCAAGAGCACACAACAAATCATTCGCTTTTTTGTCAATATCTTCCTGGGACTCCTTTTTCAGCTGTTTTTCATAGTCGGCTTTGATATGGCTCATGGTATCAAGCCTCTGCTGGGAATATGTTTTGCCTTTTTCTGCAGCTTTTTTATACCAGCCATATGCCATCAGCTCATCTTTGGTGCATCCATAGCCGTTCTCATACATAAAGCCAAGCCATTCATAGCCGGTTGCATTGCCGTTTTCTGCGGCTTTTTCAAACCAGTAAAATGACTTCTTCATATCAGCTGCACAGTCTTTGCCATGGTAATATACATCGCCAAGAAAAGCCTGTGCATCGGCATTGCCATTTTCAGCAGCTTTTTCGTACCAGTATACAGCCTTTGTCAGGTCTTTTTCACAGCCTGTGCCGTTGCGCAGCATTGTGGCAAGATGGTACTGGGAAAATGCCTTTCCGCTTTCAGCGGCTTTGGTATACCAGCTGAATGCCTTTTTCTCGTCCTTTTTGCAGCCCTTGCCGTTTTTGTACATAAAGCCCATCCATTCATAGGCGTTGACATACTCTTTTTCGGCGGCTTTTTCAAACCAGTAAAACGCGTTTTTCATATCGGCTTCACAGCCTTTGCCGTAGTAATACATATCTCCTGTGAAATACCGCGCTGCTGCACTGCCGTTCTGGGCAGCCATTCTGTACCAGTAAAATGCTTTTGGCATATTTACCTCACAGCCTTTGCCGTTGCGGTACATATAGCCCACCCATTCATATGCCTCTGCTTTTTCGTTTTCTGCCGCTTTTTCGTACCAGTACAGAGCGTTCGGCATATCCACATCGCAGCCTGTGCCGTGGTAAAGCATATCCGCCAGCCTGTACTGTGCACCCGCATGGCCGGCTTTGGCAGCTTTAAAGTAGAAAAATAAAGCTTCTTTCAGGTCTTTCCGGCAGCCGGTGCCATTATGATTCATAACACCTGCATTGTACGTTGATGTCCGGTCGCCAAGGAATGACCCTTTTAAATAGTAGTTGTACGCCGCTTTATAATCCTTTGCAGCATAGGATATGCTGGCCATTGATTTTATTGCCGTCAGGTCACTGTTTTCTGCCGCATTTTTTAACCAGTACAGCTTTTTATCGTTATCGCCCATTGCGGCATATCTTTCAGAAAGCAGGCGCATTGCATAGCCTTTGTATGAATTGTAATTTTTATCCAATACTGTATATCCACTGGTCGAAGTTGCGACTTTTTCCAGCAGTGCCATAGCCTGCTGTCTGTCTGCCGGCAGCAGACCGCCGTTTTCATACATATTCACCAGATAATCCAGCGCCTTTATGTTGCCGTGTTCGGCTGCCATATGGTACCAGCTTATTGTAGCCTGAACATTATTTTCGTCTTCAGCAATCTGTGCAAGCGTAAACATTGCCTGGTGGTAACCACGCTGGGCAGAGTGCTGCAGATGTTCAAGCCGTATTCTGAGCTTTTCTTCTGTGTCCATAGAACTCTGATGTGATATGAGAGTTGCATAATGGTAATGTGCCTCGGGATTGTCTTTTTTCATAGCCTCACTCAGCCAGTAGTAAGCGTCGTCGTATCTTAATAAACCATAGTCATTGGAGGCATAAAAATAGAAACATTTCATCATGGCGGCATCGTTGCCCAGACGCGCAGCCTTTTCATAATATTTAAGTGATTTTTCTATATCCTGTCCGGCTGTAACGGCTGTTGCGTTTTCATACAGAAAGCCAAGAAACATACAGGCATCTTCGTTTCCGTTGTCAGCGGCTTTATCCATCCATTCCACACCTTTGTCAATATCCATCGGCAGGCATAAGCCTTTCATATAATAATCGCCCAGGGCTTTCTGTGCAAAATGCAGGTTGTTTTCAGCAGATTTTGTACACCAGGCTATTGCTTTGTCAATGTCAACGGCAGTACCCAGACCATCCCTGTACATACTGTGGCAGAGAAACATTGCGGTGGCATCTCCCAGCACAGCAGCATTTTCCAGTGCTTTCAGTGCAGGGACATAATCTTTGGCCTCATAGTATTTCACACCATGGTTATACCACCATTCGCTGTCTTTGCCGTCTATAAGATTAGCTTTTTTGTTTATATCAGCCATAAATACCTCGGTATTGATTTATAATCAGTGCTCTGCCCAGTCAAGGCTACGGCCCACGGCTTTGTGCCAGCCGCGCACCAGTTTTTCTCGTCTTTCACCGTCCATATCAGGTGTAAAAGTTGTATCACACCAGTTGCCTGTTTTCAGCTCTTCGCGGCTGTTCCACAGTCCGGTTGCCAGACCTGCCAGATATGCCGCACCAAGAGCGGTGGTTTCTTTTACTACAGGTCTTGCCACCTGTTTGTCCAGAATATCAGCCTGGAACTGCATCAGGAATGCATCACGGCTTGCACCGCCGTCCACGTTCAGCACGTTCAGGGTAAGGCCTGTGTCTTTTTCCATAGCTTTTACCAGGTCCATAGACTGATATGCTATGCTTTCCTGCGCTGCACGGATAATATGTTCACGTTTTGTACCGCGTGTAATACCTACAATTGTGCCGCGGGCGTACATATCCCAGTACGGTGCACCCAGACCTGTAAATGCAGGAATCAGGTAAACGCCGCCTGTGTCAGAAACTTTCTGTGCATAGTATTCTGCATCGCGGCTTTCTGTCAGGAATCTCATTTCATCACGCAGCCACTGGATTACAGCACCGCCTACAAATACAGAGCCTTCCAGAGCGTATTCCACTCTGCCGTCAATACCTACAGCAATTGTGGTTACCAGACCGGAGTTGCTTTCATATGGTGTGGTACCTGTGTTCATCAACAGGAAACAACCTGTGCCGTATGTGTTTTTTGTATCACCCTTTTCAAAACAGCGCTGACCAAAAAGTGCGGCCTGCTGGTCACCTGCAATACCGGAAATAGGTATCTGCACACCCTGAATATCTGCATAGCCGTAAATATGGCTGGACGGCATAACCTGTGGCAGCATAGATGCTGGAATATCCAGCTCTTTCAGCAGTTTTTCATCCCACTGCAGTGTGTGAATATTGAACAGCATTGTTCTGGATGCGTTTGTGTAGTCTGTCACGTGCACCTTGCCGTTTGTCAGTTTGTACACCAGCCAGGAGTCAATTGTGCCGAACAGAATTTCGCCTTTTTCAGCCTTTTCTCTTACACCCTCAACATTGTCTAAAATCCATTTGATTTTTGTGGCGGAGAAGTATGCGTCTACCACCAGACCTGTACTTTCCTTTATATATTTGTCCAACCCGCGTGCAACAAGGTCATCGCAGATATCTGCTGTTCTGCGGCACTGCCATACAATTGCATTGTACACAGGGCGGCCTGTTGCCTTGTCCCACAGCACTGTAGTTTCGCGCTGGTTTGTAATACCTATGCCTGCAATTTCAGCAGGGTCTATACCGCTTTTTACAATAGCTTCTATCATTACACCGTACTGTGAGGAATAAATTTCCACAGCATCGTGTTCAACCCAGCCTTCCTTAGGGTAAATCTGGGTAAATTCTTTCTGTGCCATAGCCACTATTTTCTGGTTTTTGTCAAAAATGATGGCGCGGGAGGATGTGGTGCCCTGGTCCAGAGCCAGTACATATTTCTTTTCCATAGCTGCTCCTTGATAATACGTTTATTGATAGTTATATTTTATCATATAATCTGTGGTTTTAACAATATACCTTTGCATTTTAAAGGTTAAATGTGATATAATTTCTTCATATAAATAGCGGACAGTTCGAAACCATCCTGTCCTAAAACAAAACTACGGGCAAATAAAAACAGTATCAGTGTGTCTTGTCGGATGCACTGCGTTTTGTGCGCAGTAAACGACAGACGCATTTTTTATTGCCACTTATGGAAAAGAGGTAAGTTTATGATACGATACAGCGTTATACACGAAAAAAATCCCAGAGAAATCATCCTCCTGCGAGGTACAGGCTGTCGGTGGCGCAAATGCACATTCTGTGATTATCATCTGGACTGTTCAAAGGACAAAGAGGCAAATTTTGCACTGAACAGCAGTGTGATAGAACAGGTGACAGGTGTTTACCGTCATCTGGAGGTAATCAATTCCGGCAGTTTTCCGGAACTGGATGGCAAAACTATGGATTTATTGCTGCAACTGTGCAGGGATAAACAGATTAATACCCTGCATTTTGAATGCCATTGGCTGTACAGGGATAAAATCCCGACATTGAGAGAAAAATTCGGAGCGGTGGGAACACAGTTGAAAATAAAAACAGGTGTGGAAACCTTTGATTATGACTACAGAGAAAATATTTTCTGTAAAGGGATACAGGAAAAAGACCCCGCTAAAATCGCAGAGCGGTTTGATGAATGCTGTCTGCTGTTTGGTATTGCGGGACAGACTGTAAAATCTATGACTGATGATATAGAAACAGGGCTTAAGTGTTTTGAAAGAGTAAATGTAAATATATTTGTGGAAAATCAGACTGCAATCACACCGGATGAAAGCGTAATTCAGCGGTTTGTCAAAGATGTGTTTCCGCTTTATGAACATAATGACCGTGTGGATATATTGCTGAACAATACTGATTTTGGTGTAGGAGCACCGGAATAAAAATAAACATGGAAGACAGTTGCCATCCAGTTTTAGTACAATGCAGACAAAAAGCCCCGGCAGTGCCGGGGCTTTGGTTTCTATGCAGTACACAGATGTATATTATTTACCCATAATATCTTCCCAGATGGAATCATAGTTTTTAGAATTGTATGGACTGTCAAATTTTTCGATGATTTCTTTTGCTTTTGCAGCATCATCAGCCAGCAGGTCGATAACTGTGCAAGCCATAACCTTTGCAGGAGCGATAAATGCCAGTTCTTCGTTTGCCAGAGTAAAGTGCTTGGAATGGAAAGCGTTGTCAAAGCCGCCGATACCGCCCTGAATACATGGAATAATAGCCTGAACGTCACCAACATCAGATGAACCGCCACCGATACCTTCTTCGTGTCTTACGATTTTTTCAGGGAACAAAGCTTTTGCATTGTCTTCAAATACATAAGCAAGGTCAAGGTTGTCAGCAACTGGCAGGTAACCAGGCAGGTCTGTAATTTCAACTTCACAGCCGATAGCATATGCACAGCCTCTGATAGCTCTGTTAACTTTTGCGTTTGCGTCTTTGATGGATTCAATTGTTGCACCGCGAACGTACATTTCCATTCTTACATCATCAGGAACGATATTTACCAGAGTACCGCCTTTTGTGATAATAGGATGGATTCTGATGCAGTCCTGATCTTTCAGGGTTTCTCTGATAGAGTTGATAGCCATCAATGCCAGAGATGCAGCGTTAAGTGCGTTTACACCAGCCCATGGTGCAGCACCTGCGTGTGCTTCTTTACCGATGAATTTAACTGTTTTTGCTACAAAACCAACATTCTTTGCAGAGCAGTTGATATAGTCGTGTGCATTTGTGCCGTGAACCATCATAGCCATGTCGATATCATCATAAACACCAAGATGAATCAGTTCCTGTTTGCCACCCAGATATTTGAATTTGCCCTGGCCGATCATTTCTTTACGCCATTCAACTTCTACACATTCTTCAGCAGGAACAGCAAGGAATGTGATGTTGCCGCCTTCAATTTCGTCTTTGATTTCGCTAAAGCCCATTGCAGCAGCCAGCATAGCTGTAATCTGTGCAAAGTGACCACAGCAGTGTGCAGCGCCTGTTACAGGGTCTGCGTGTGGGTGGTCAGGACATACAACAGCGTCCAGTTCGCCCATAATGGCAATATTTGGACCTTCTGTGTTTTCTTTAAGTTTAGCTTTTACACCTGTGATGCCCAGGCCGTCTTCATATTTCAAGCCCAGTTCATCAAAAGTTTTCTTTACAACTGCATTTGCATATGTTTCTTTGTAACCAAGTTCAGGGTGTGAATAGATGCCGCGGCCGATTTCGCAAATCTTTTCCTTGTTGGCATCAATGGCTTCACAGACTTTCTTTTTCAGTAATTCTCTGTCCATAGTATTCTCCTTATTTATACCGGCAAATCCGGTGTTTATTTTATAAATCTATTATACAACCAAGCAATAAAAACTGCAAGATGTATTGCGTGAACAAACAGTTGTTTTCCTGATGTGCAAAAATATAATTGTAATAAAATTTTTGTTTATATGTAGCAATGTTTATGGTAAAATAATAAAAATATAAATAAAATAAAGGAATTATACATGAAAAAGTTTTTAAGCCTTATGCTGGCGGCGCTGCTGTGTGTGACCACACTGACAGGCTGTAGTCCGAAATATGAAAAGTTTTCACAGCTGATTATGACTGAAGAATATTTTGACACTGTTATACAGGTTATCTCCTATCAGCAGACACAGGAAGATTTTGACCGGATGATAGATATTGTCAAATCCCGTTTTGACAAGCTGGACAAGCTGTATGACATCTACAATGAATACGAAGGTATAAACAACCTGAAAACCATAAACAAAAATGCAGGCGTTGCACCTGTACAGGTGGACCAGGAAATCATAGACCTGCTGCTGTTTTCAAAGGAATGGTATGAAAAATCCGGCGGCAGAATGAATGTGGCTCTTGGCAGTGTGTTGAAGGTATGGCACGATGTAAGGGAAGAATATGATATACAGCGTGATGATATATTGTATGGTATGTCAGACAGAACGGAGATTGATGTTCAGTTGCCTGATATGGAATTGTTGCAGGAAATGGCACAGCATACAGATATAAATGCTGTTGTGATAGATACAGAAAACAATACAGTTTTCATAACTGACCCGCAGGTACAGCTGGATGTGGGCGCTGTGGCAAAAGGCTATGCCACAGAGGTGGTGTGCGACGAACTGGCAGAAAAGTATGACAACTTTGCAATCTCCGCCGGTGGCAACGTGAAATGCCATGGTGCACCAAAGGATGAACGCAACCGCTGGGGCATAGGCATACAGAACCCTGCTGTAGACGAAGAATACAATATGATTGGCGGCAATATTGACATTGCTTATTTCAACACAGATATGTCTCTGGTATGTTCCGGTGGCTATCAGCGCTTTATGGTTATAGACGGCAGACGCTACCACCACCTGATTGACCCGGACACACTGTATCCGGAAGAAGTTTATCAGGGTGTGGCCATCCTGTGTGAAGACAGTGGTGTGGCAGATGCACTGTCCACCACAGTGTTCTTGATGGAGCCGGCAGAAGCTCTGGCTTTTATTGAAAGTTATGATGGGGCAGAATGTCATCTGGTGGAAATTGACGGCACTGTACACATTTCCAGCGGTGCACAGGCATATCTTGGCAGCTTTGGTGTGGATTACACCACAAAATAATTAATCAAGAGGTAGTATATGAGAATGCGCAGAAAACCCTGGGCACGTCCGGAACTGGATGCCAGCCAGGTGTATATAAAAAATCCACACGATTATTACGAAAAATGGCAGTCAGCCTTTGACAGGGAACAGCCGTTGGTTATGGAACTGGGCTGCGGCAAAGGCGGCTTTATCAGCCAGAAAGCCTTTATGCACCCGGAGAAGAACTTTATCGCATTTGATATAAAAAGCGAAGTGCTTGCCATAGCAAAAAGAAACATCGAAGCTGTTTACGGCAGCGAATACTGCCCTAATGTAAAGATAACAGCCTTTGATATTGAGAGAATTTCCCTGGTTGTCAGCCCGAAAGACACAGTGGAAGAAATTTATATCAATTTCTGCAATCCATGGCCAAAGGACAGACACAAAAAACGCCGTCTTACACATACAAGACAGCTGAACAACTACAAAACTTTCCTGAAACAGGGCGGTAAAATCTTCTTCAAAACCGATGATGATGAACTGTTTACAGAAAGTCTGGATTATTTTGCAGAAGCGGGGTTTGAAATTGAATTTATCACATATGATATGGCTGAAAATCCGCTGCCTGAAAATATTGTGACAGAACACGAAAAAATGTTTACAGAACAGGGGATAAAAATCAAAGGCCTTATCGCTGTGAACAAATAAAAATGAGATAAAAAAGACATTCACCGTAGTGAATGTCTTTTTTGTTTGTGAGAATTTATGTTTTTTTTGCTGAGCGGTTTTTGAGGTCATATCTGATAAACTATATCTTATGCTCTGCAAATTTCCCCTGTAAATCAAATGCGTGGTTCATCGGTCCGCTGCCTTTGCCCAGGTCCAGCATGGCGGAAAGTGCGCCGGAGATGTATTCCTTTGCCCTTTGTACCGCTTCCTCCAGGCTGTACCCTTTTGCCAGGTTGGCAGCAATTGCGCTGGACAGTGTGCAGCCTGTGCCGTGGGTGTTGGGATTGTTTATACGTTTACCTGGGAACCACACCGCCTTGTCACCGATAAACAGCAGGTCATTGGCATCGTTTACGCTGTGTCCGCCTTTCAGCAATACTGCGCAGCCGAACCTGCTGTTTATTATCCGGGCAGCGGCTGCCATATCTTCTTTGTTGGTTATGCTGATACCTGCCAGCACCTGTGCTTCAGGAATGTTTGGCGTTACAACCGTTGCCAGCGGCAGCAGTCTGCTTGTCAGGGTTTGCAATGCAGCATTTTCCATCAGGGCAGAACCGCTGGTGGCCACCATCACAGGGTCCACCACAATATTTTTTGCTCTATAGTATTCCAGCCTGTCAGCTATAACTTCAATCAGACTGCTGTTTGCCAGCATTCCTGTTTTTACAGCGTCAGGGTAAATATCCTGAAATATCGCATCCAGCTGCTGATGTAAAAACAGGGGAGTACTTTCCTGTATGGAGGTCACGCCTGTGGTATTCTGGGCGGTCATAGCTGTGATGGCGCTCATAGCATACACGCCGTTCATTGTCATTGTTTTGGTGTCTGCCTGTATTCCTGCGCCGCCGCTGCAGTCGCTGCCGGCAATAGTCAATGCTGTTTTCATGGCAATTATCCTTTCCAGTCTGTCATTTTTTGTGAAAGCCGCAGTAAACTGCTGCATTCTTTTTCAATATCCTCTGCGGCAAAAATTGCGCTTACCAGTGCAACACCGTCCACACCTGTGCCGGCCAGCTGCATAATATTGCCTTTGTTTATGCCGCCTATGGCCACCACAGGAATATCCACAGCAGTGCAGATGTCTTTTAGCACCCGGGCAGATACCGCGTCAGCGTCATATTTTGTGGATGTGGGGAATATTGCACCCACGCCCAGGCAGTCTGCACCGTTTGCCATAGCTGCAACAGCTTCATCCACAGAATGTACGGACACGCCTATCATCATATCCTGGCCCACCAGTTTTCGCACCTGATCTGCAGCCATATCCTGCTGCCCCACGTGAATGCCATCTGCACCGCATTTTATAGCTATATCCACATTGTCATTTATAAATAAAGGCACCTTGTAGCTCTTACACAGGGCGGCTATTTCCATAGCTTCCCTGAGAAAACTGTCATAGTCCAGCTCTTTCTCCCTCAGCTGCACGCAGGTCACACCACCTTTCAGGGCGGCTTCCACCTGGCTGTACAGGCTTTGTCTGCCGGTCCAGGCCCTGTCGGTCACTGCATAAAGCTGCATATATTTTTTATCGCATTTCATATTTTGCGCCTTTCTCCAGCATTTCCGGTGTCATATTGTAAATTGCATCTATAATGTAATTTCTGTAGCTGGAGTTGCCGTCCAGTTCAGACATTCTTGCGTGGGCGATTTCTCCTGCCAGACCCATTGTGCACACAGCAGCTGCAGCTGCTGCCAGGGTGTTTTCCGGATTTGCTGTGATAAACGCAGCTGTCATGGCAGACAGCTGGCAGCCTGTGCCTGTGATTGAAGACATATCAGGATGGCCGTTGAAAATGCAGTACGCTTCTTTTGCACTGGCCACAATGTCAATTGCACCGGTAATGGCGATCACAGCGCCTGTTCTGGCGGCAAAGGCCTTTGCAAATGCCACAGCCTCATCCAGATTTTCAGCTGTTACCCTGTCTGCCACATCAGCATCAACCCCTTTTGTGGTGCCGCTGCCTGCCGCCAGGGTTTTGATTTCAGATATATTGCCGCGGATAACTGCAAATTTCACTTCTTCCAGCAGTTTCAGCGCTGTCTGTGTTCTCAAAGCAGATGCACCTGCACCCACAGGGTCCAGCACAACCGGGTGCCCCAGTTCATTGGCTTTTTTGCCTGCCAGCAGCATAGATTCAATGGTGCGGCTGTTCAGCGTACCTATGTTGATATTCAGTCCGCCGCATATGGATGTGATTTCTGCAGCTTCATTGCGATCGTCAGCCATAATAGGTGATGCACCGCAGGCCAGCACCGCATTGGCGCAGTCGTTTACTGTAACATAGTTGGTGATATTGTGGATAAGCGGACTTTTTGTTCTTACATTTTTAAATAAAGTTTTAAACATTTTTACTCTCCTTTATTGAAAGGGAAAGGTGAATACAGCGCCTTTCCCACAGTGAATTCAGCTATCGGCTGATAGCTGTGTGTGAAATGCGGTCGATGCTTGGTGGCATCCTCTCACGCCGGAACACGGCTTCCCATCGCTGTATACAGAGCCCAGGGCGCTCCCCCTCAGCCCGCCACAAAAGTGGACACAGACCTCCTTTCATAGAAATAAAAAACAGGAGAATCCCTGTGTGGAATTCTCCCGTAAATTTAAAAAAAGCTTCCTACGGCGGCATTATCCACATCAGGTAAAGGGTCGGAGCTGATTGCTCCCTCTCAGCCTGTCATAACAAGCTCCCCTGTTTTATGAAACAAAAACAGGGACTGTCCTGTGGACGCCCCTGTAAAAATCTCTGTTATGACTTCCTACGGCGGCATTATCCGCATCAGGTAAAGGGTCGGAGTTTGATTACTCCCTCTCAGCCTGCAGTCACAAGCTCCCCTGTTTTTGATTGTTGTATTTATTATATTCCCACAGCAGGAAAAATTCAATAGGCAAATTAAATTTGTTTGTTGTCTGCGCAACAATGTTGTGTTAAAATATTATATATAAAATATGACAGGAAACAATGTTATGCAGGAATATATTACAAAAAAAGAATTGCTGGAACAGATGAACATATCATATGGCCAGCTGTACCGCTGGAAACGTATGGGCCTGATACCTGAAAGCTGGTTTATCAAGCGCCCCTCCTCCACAGGGCAGGAAACAATTATGCCGCGCAAAAAAACAGTGAAAAGGATACAGGATATCACCGCGCTGATGGAAAAACATTCACTGGATGAAATAGTGGCCCGTTTTACATTGGATATCAGTTCTGATGTGATAGCTTTTGAAGACCTGTACAAATCAAGGTATCTTCTGGCAGAATATGTAAATGCTGTGGGCAATTATTTTAAAAAGCCGGGCTATACCGCCATGGAATATATGATGATTATATGCTGTGCAGACGTGGCGCAAAAAGAGCGTTTCACCACCAGACAGTATGTGGACCTGCTGCGATATGCACTGCCTGCGGCACAAAAATGCGAAAAACTGGAAACACGCTGTCTGTTTTTTGCTGCCGGCGGCGATTATCATCTGGCTGTGCTGGACAACAATGCAAATATCCGTTTTGACACAGGCCTGCGCACAATGGGTGATTACAATTTTGAAACCATATGGGATAAGCTGAAAAACGAAATATAAATATGATATATGAGAAAGGCATAACAGGCAGCTGTTATGCCTTTCTGTGGTTGTGTGTGAATTATAGTCGGGTTATAATAAAGCGGGCGACTGACAGCCGCCCCTACGCGGTCAGAAAAAAATAATTTGATTGTAATCTGCGGGACGTCCGGAGGCCGTCCCCTACGTGGTTACAGCGAAAAACAAAACAGGTGCAGAGAATACAGCTGCACCTGTTGTTGTGTTACAGTTCATCCACCATTTCCTCGGTGATAACATCAATTTTTTTATTTTTTTCTGCTGCAGCTTCAAACACGTTCAGAATATTGTCTGCATAGCGGCGCAGGTTATTTTTCATTTCAGGAATATAGGTCACAATCAGCTGTACACCGCTCATTTCGCACAGGCAGTCATACAGCGCATCCAGATTTCTGCCGTAATGTTCAGGCAATTCCAGCTTTTTCTTCAGATAAAGGTGTGCGGCCTCGCGGTCTGTCATTCTGCGGCCGTCAATAACTATAATTTTCATTTTTATTCCTCTCCATAAAGCAGTTCAAAACTTTCGTAATGGTCGTGGGTGTAGTAAATCAGCCCGTCGTTGGAAAATACTATCCTGCGGCTGCCGCGGCTGTGGTAGCCATCTGTGTCAATGTCACATTCGTAATACTGGCGGCCGTCAGCATCCGGCAGCAGGCCTTCATAGTTGCCGAATCTGTCACCGCCTATGGCACAACCCGGGGCATATTCTTCCACGCTGCCGCCTTCCCAGCCCAGATCTCTGGCTTGGTCTTTTGTGATAAAGTTGGCAGGCAGTCTGCCGTAGGTGTGTATGTACAGCGCCACATTTTCCTTGTCAAAGAAATGGCCGTCTTGGTCAATGGCAGGCTGTGTTTCACTGCCGCTGTCAGAGACAACGGTTTCCCGGCTTATAGTGCTGCTGCCGGAAGTTGCATTTCCGTTGCTGCATCCCACCAGGGAAAACACCATAGACAGGGCAAGCAATAATGATAAAATCTTCTTCATAAATACACCTCATATGTTTTATATCAACAGTATACCATATCAGAGGGAAAAAGAGAACAGAATAAACCAGTTCTCTTTTTATCAGGAGTATAATTATATATGATTAATTGGCTTTATATGCCTTAATCATCATTGCTTCCATATCTTTTATCATAGGCAGACTTGGGTTTGCAGGTGCACACTGGTCTTCATATGCCAGCAGTGCCATGGCGTGTACTGTGCCCAGCCATTCCTGTTCATCAATACCCTGTGAGGCAAAGTTCATATCTATGCCTATTTCCTTGCCCAGATTCATTACTGCCTGTGCAAATAGTTCCACACCTTTTGCAGCGTCCATAGGACTGCCGCCGCCCAGTGCTATGATTACATCCGGTTCAACATCGCAGAACAGCTGGTATGTTACCCTATCTTCAAAAATACCGTGTCCGGTTTCGATAATAGCGGCATCTGCCAGCACACCGTGCTGATCCAGCGCAGCTACACTGGCTTTTGCCACAATGTAGTCCACCTGTTCCTGGTCAAGCTTTCTGAATTCTTCCAGAGCCACCAGAGCCTTTTCCACCAGACTGTTTACCTCTGCTACTGCAGGACTGATTGTTTCTTTTATTTCAATGTTGTCTATATTTTCAGTTTTCTTGTTTGCCATAATATCCTCCGATAAATTATGTAGCTTGTTGGTTGCTTTTTTTGACCAGGAATATATTAGCGTATCAATAAAAAATATTTTTATATCGATTAATAAATGTTGTTATAATCCGGGCTGTTTTTTGTCATTTTCTACAATACAGTATGCGGCTACAAAATAAAAATATCCGGTTTTTGCAATATTTCTATCATAAAACTTTATTTGTTCATATTTTTACTGTATAATCATATTAATAAGACTCTGCAAGGAGGCAATTATGGATAAAGAAAGAATTCTTATAGTTGACGATGATAAAAATATATGTGAACTTCTGCGCCTTTATCTTGAAAAGGAAGGCTATGAAACAGCTATGGCTCATGACGGCGAAAGTGCCCTGACAGTTTTTGATGAAAGATGGTTTGACCTGGTGCTGCTGGATGTTATGATGCCGCGTGTGGACGGCTGGGAAGCCTGCCGCCGCATCCGCGCAAAGGGCAACACACCTATCATTATGCTTACAGCAAAAGGCGAAACCTTTGACAAGGTGCTTGGTCTGGAACTGGGTGCAGACGACTATGTGGTAAAACCTTTTGATACAAAAGAGGTTGTGGCCAGAATCAAAGCTGTGCTGCGCCGCAGCGGCCGAAGCAACCAGGCGCAATCTTCATCTGATGGAGCCCTGGTGTTTGACAATTTGGTGGTAAACATTACCAAATATGAGCTGAAGGTAAAAGACGAGGTTATCGATACTCCTCCTAAAGAACTGGAGTTGCTGCATCATCTGGCCTCTAACCCCAATAAGGTGTTTACCCGTGATGCGCTGCTGGACGAGGTATGGGGGTTTGAGTATTATGGTGACAGCCGTACAATAGACGTGCATATCAAGCGCCTGCGCGAAAAGCTGGAAGGCGTCAGCGACCAGTGGAGCTTGAAAACCGTATGGGGTGTAGGCTACAAGTTTGAGGTTAAAGAATAACCCACATATCAGAAACATTTATTGAATATTATTTTTAAGGAGAATATAAAAATGCTTGAATTCAAATTTGACACACAGTTACTTATCGAAGGTGAAGGTCTGGACGAGGACGAAATCTACGATTACATCGTGGAAAACTTCAAAGGTGACAGCCTGCTGGCAGTAGGTGACGAAGACCTTATCAAAATTCACTACCACACAAACGAACCTTGGCTGGTGCTGGAATATGCAGCTTCCCTGGGTGAAATCTATGACGTAGTAGTAGAAAACATGGAAAGACAGGAACAGGGTCTGAAAGGCTGATAGAGGTTTCTGAATGAGAAAATCTATTGTTTCCCGTTTTTTCTCTGCAATGAGTCTGGTGCTGGTGCTTTCCATCAGCACTATTGGCATTTCCTTTGTTTTCTTTGCCAGCCGATATTTTCAGACAGACCGTCTGAATCTGATGAACCTGTGTGTTACCAATGCACAGGCCGCTTTTGATGACTCCATACAGGAAATAGACGGTATCTCCACAGAGGAACAGCGTAGTAAACTGCGTGAAAACCTTCGCCTTATATCCAACACTACATCCACAATAGTTATTCTGGCGGATGAAAACGGCAGATGTATAGTTTGTACAGAAAATACCAAATGTTCCCACGAAGGCGCATACGTGCCACGGGAAACCATGAAAACCCTGTCCGGTGTGGATAAAAGCGTGCAGCTTAACGAAACCTTTGAAGATATTTACAGCGGCACTTACTATACAGTGGGCCGTGCGGCAAGGGATGAAAAAGGCAATATCATAGGCTATGTGTTTGCTTTTTCTGATGCCAGCAGCATCACTGCATTTACCAATGCAATCCTGTCAATATTTATGGTGTGCGCAGGTACAATGCTGCTTTTATCCAGCATAGTTTCAGTTATCGTTACAGGCAAGCTGACCACACCTCTGCGCAATATCGCAGACGCTGCCCGCCGTTTCAGCCAGGGGGATTTCTCCGCCCGCGTTGAAATAGAAGGTGATGACGAGGTTGCCCATCTGTCCTACACTTTCAACCAGATGGCCAGCTTTGTTGAAAACAATGAGAAATCCCGCTCCAGTTTTGTGGCCAATATAGCCCACGAACTGCGTACACCTATGACCAGTATCAAAGGCTTTGTGGACGGCATACGTGACGGCACTATCCCGCCTGAAATGCAGGACAGATACCTGACAGTCATTTCAGACGAAGTTGGTCGCCTTGCCCGTCTGACCAACAGTATGCTGGATATTTCCAAGCTGGAAAGCGGCGAATTTATAATGAATGTAAATAATTACAATATCTGGGATACAATTGCAGCAATTGCCTTTGCTTTTGAAAGCCGTATCGAGGAAAGCAATATTACCCTCAGAGGATTCCGGCCTGCAAAAATTCTTGTAAATGCTGACCAGGATCTTATTCATCAGGTTGTGTACAATATTTTTGACAATGCGCTGAAGTTCACCCCTAATGGTGGATATATTGCGTTCAACGTTACAGAAGATAAATCTACAGGCATGGTTACTGTGAAAATCCGCAACTCCGGCCAGGGTATCAGCAAAGAAGCTCTGCCATATATCTTTGAGCGCTTCTACAAGGAGGATTCTTCACGTTCAGTTCACACCCGCGGTGCAGGTATCGGTCTGTATATTTCCAAAACTCTTGTACAGCGTTCCGGCGGCACAATCTGGGCAGAAAGTGAAGAAGGGGAATACACAGAATTCATCTTCACGTTGCCTGGTGCAAAAAATACCAAACCATCCAGCCCGAAAGTGGCACTGCCTGCCACAGGCAAAGGAAACAAACAAAAAGGCAGGAAGCGATAATAATTACAGTCATTACAATAAAATCAGATATCATCCCGGGCGTAGACACAAGAAGTTTGACCGGGATGTGATTTTATGTTGAATTTTAAGTGAAAATAATGTAAGATACAAAAAGTTTTCACAATTAGGTATTATTATGTAATTGTAAATAAATTATATCAGTAGGGAAGGGATATATATGGAATACAGAAAAAGAAGTAAAGGTCCTGTGATTCTGCTTATGCTGGTGTGCATCCTGCTCAGTCTGGCAGGTGGCATTGTTATCGGCAGCAGGGGCGTTGTTTCTTCTTCATCTATAAAAGAACGGTTGCCGTCTTTCGATCAGGAAGACACCTGGCAGCCAACAGGAGAAGCTCCTGCTGTGGAACTGCAGCCTGTACCTGAATACACAGACGGCGGTTATGAGACTACAGAAATTTTTGAAAAAGTAAACCCATCTGTTGTAAGCATAAATGTATACGCAGGCACTTCAGTTTCACCTGTGGGCAGCGGTACAGGTATTGTTATGACAGAGGACGGATATATTATCACAAATGCACACGTAGTGGATGGTGGCAGCAGCGTAAACATTGTGTTCAATGATGACACACAGATGCGCGGTACAATTGTGGGTGCAGACGCTGACACAGATATTGCAGTTATCAAGGTTGAAGCAACCAACCTGACAGCAGCAGAATTTGGCGACAGTTCAGCGCTGAAAATCGGCGAACGCGTGGTTGCCATCGGCAATGCAGGCGGTCTGTCCGGCACCTGTACACAGGGCATTATTTCCGGTCTTAATCGTGATATGGACTCCAGTGCAAGAAGTCTGGCTCTTATCCAGACCAGCGCAGCCATAAATCCAGGTAATTCCGGTGGTCCATTGGTAAACCGCTTTGGCCAGGTTATCGGCATCACTTCATCCAAAATCGCAGCTACAGACTATGAAGGTATCGGCTTTGCAATACCTATCACAGAGGCTATGCCTATTATCACCAGCCTGATTGAAAACGGCTATGTTGCAGGCAGGGCAGTGCTGGGCGTACAGGTTATCGAGCTGAACGAATCAAACGGTCCTCGCAACGGCCTTCCAAGCAGGGGTGCATATATTGCAGCCATCACAGAAGGCAGTGACCTGGAAAGAAAAGGCGTGCGAGAAAGAGACGTTATTGTAGAGGCAAACGGTGTGGAAATCAACACAACAGACGACCTGCTGCAGCAGCTGGAAGAATGTTCTCCTGGCGACACTATGAATCTGGGTATCTATCGCCCTGAAACAAAAAAGACATTTTATGTGGATGTAATCCTTATGGAATCACAGTCATAAAACTGAATAAACGATCCCCCGACAGTTATCAGCCGGGGGATCGTTTTGTGGTATTGGAAATGAGAGGGAGAGTGTGAATATTTTGAAACAGGTGGATATAGCAGGGTGTTAATCTGATTGTAACCCAGGGGCGGGGATGAAACTCCACCCCTACGGGGTTATGGCAAGATGCAGATTTAATCATTACCCACGGGTCTGTAAATTTATATCAACTACAAAAAAGACCACCCGTGGGTGGTCTTTTATTATGATTCAGTCTGATATTACAGCAGATGTTCGAATTTGGATTCGTCAACTTTGTAATGCAGTGTTTCTGGCAGAGAGAACAGGATTGGCAGACGGATAAACAGTTCAGCAGCAATGTAGATGATGAACAGCCACTGTGGGCCAATGCCGTCGTAGATGATACCAGCAGCATATGCAAAGATGGAAGCAACCAGAGAACCAATCATACCGTTGGAACCTGACCAGCGGCCACGTGCCCAGCCTGGTACCAGTTCGTGCTGGATAGAGCCGTTGATAACCATACCGATTTCCTGGAAGCCGATAAGCAGGCCGATAGGAATAAGCAGGCTTGTATCTTTGGATGTAACAAGCAGAACCAAAGCTGCTACATAAGCAAGAATTGCAAATGTAAGTGTCTTTTTACGGCCGTATTTGTCAGCCAGGATACCGAAGAAGTAACCACAAACAACGGATGTCAGGGCTGTAGCTGTTGTCATAGCAGCCAGTTCGCCTGCTGTAGCGCCTTTAACTTCAGCTGCGTACAGCTGCAGGTAAGGGATAATCATAGCTGTTGGCATACGGTTAACGCCTGTGAGGATCATCCATTTAGCGCAGTTTTTGTCAGCTTTCATCAGAGCGAATGCGTCTTTAACAGGGTTACGTTTAACTTTTGTTTTGCTCTTGGAGCCCAGATGACTAACATCCAGTTTGAAAACAATCATAACCAGTGACAGCAGTGTGATAATTACACAGAAGATGAACAGTGGTTTGATTGAGTTAGGGTCAGAAGGTGTGCCTTCAACGCCCATTACATTGATAAGGAACCAACCTGCAAATGCAGGACCAATCATACCCAGAACACCGGCTGCGAATGTTTCACAAACCAGCATACCTTTTGCACGGTCACAAGATTCCAGACAGTTACCACAGATGTTGGAACAGGACTGACCACCAAGTGTGGAACCCATTGTATGCAGGAACATACCCAGTGCAGCAACCTGCCACACAGGTGCACCCCACAGGGCAACATAGCCTACCAGCAGAACAAGGATACCAAGAATATACATTTTCTTAGGACCGTTCTGGTCGATATAAGCACCAAGGAATGGAGCCATAACTGCAGCTACCAGAGTACCCAGAGCTGTAACAGTACCAATCTGGGATTTTGTAGCACCCATCAGAACAATGTACAGTGTCAGGTATGGCAGAACTGCTTTGTAAACGAGACGTTCCATGGAAGTACGGTAAACTGTAATTTTCCATGCAGACTGCTGGTTTTTCCAGAAGCCAATAACGTCAAGATCGTTTTTCTTTTCTTTAACATTATTTGCCATTTTGAATCGTTTCTCCTTTCAGTTTTCGGGACGTTTTACCGCCCCGGCAAAAAATATACATTTTTTGTATAATTCATACTATACTAATTTAATCATATTACTTATTGATAGAAAAGTCAATTGTAATAATGTATAATTTGATGGATTATCATCTAAAAGAAATTATGAAAAAATCCCTGCCGCACCGGCAGGGATTTCTGATATCGAAATTATTTGTTTTTAATCTGTACAAAACCAACCTTGCGGTATACTTTATCCAGGATTCTCTGTGAGTAACGCTGTGCTTTCTGTGCGCCGTCTTTCATCACGTTTTCCAGATATGCTTTGTCAGAAAGGATTCTGCTGTATTCGCCCTGGATTGGTGCCAGACCTTCAACAACTGCCTGACCTACTGCTTCCTTCAGCACACCATAACCCTGACCTTCAAATTCCTTTTCAATTTCTTCATAGGATTTGCCTGTAAATACATTGTAGATACCCATCAGGTTTGATACGCCCGGTTTGTTTTCCACATCATATCTTACCACGCCGTCACTGTCTGTAACTGCGCGTTTGAATTTTCTCATAATTGTGTCTTTATCATCTGACAGAAGAATTGTGGCATTCACATTTTCATCAGATTTGGACATTTTCTTTGTTGGTTCCTGCAGAGACATAATTCTTGCGCCTACTTTAGGAATAAATGCTTCCGGCATAACAAAAGTTTCGCCGTAAACAGAGTTGAATCTCTGTGCGATATTTCTTGCCAGTTCAACGTGCTGTTTCTGGTCCGCACCTACAGGTACGCCGTGAGCGTTATATGCCAGAATGTCAGCGGCCATAAGAACAGGATATGTCAGCAGCCCGCCGTTGATATTTTCAGGGTGTTTTGCGGATTTATCCTTGAACTGTGTCATTCTTGTCAGTTCGCCATACTGTGTGTTGCAGGCGAGAATCCAGTTCAACTGGGAGTGAACAGGGTTGTGGCTCTGAACGAACAGCATACTTTTTTCAGGGTCAATACCGCTGGCCAGCAGCATGGCATATGCTTCATATGTACGCTTGCGCAGACTGGCCGGGTCCTGTCTTACTGTAAGGGCGTGCTGGTCTACAACACAGTAAATACAATTATACTCATCCTGCAGCAGTGGCCAGTTACGAACAGCCCCAATGTAGTTACCGAGTGTGAATGAACCTGTTGGCTGAATGCCGCTGAAAACTATTTTTTTTGCGTTATCTTTTTCCATACTGTGCCTCCTTGCTGTATTTACCCGGTGCGCGACATACAGTGTTCTACAATATTTTTGTACGCCAGTGGTGCACATCCGAGCATTGTTAAAGATAATATACCTCATAATACCACATTTTTGATTGTTTTG